>JASGCH010000018.1 GCA_030054245.1 Gammaproteobacteria bacterium
CAATATATTCTTAGCGTGGCAAGACAATTTGGCGTGTTGCGTTATTTTTATCAATTATGGCTACGCTCAAGTCATTTGGTTCACCATGGTTAAAAATTTACCACCCACTACGAGTGCCATGAGTATCATGATGGTGCCAGTAACAGGGGTATTAAGTGCCACTTTTTTAATCCATGAAATCCCACATTGGCAAGACTGGGCGTCCATCTTATTTGTTTGTTTGGCTATTGCCAGTAGCTTACTTTTGCCGGGTAATCCTAAAAGAACCTGACCAATGCACCACTTTTTAGCCAACAAAGAGACCTTTACACCTCGGCTTTGCCGCCCTCTATCTTGAAAAATTGCACACCCCTAGGCGCCTTAGATTGAATAACAGAGACCATGGGGGATGCCTTTATATCTTCGAATCGCACCATCAAACGCAGATAGTTCTGCAAATGGTTCTCAGTAATATGGCTGTGTCCATATTCCGGGCGTAAGCGCTCTGCATTCAAAACCAACACGAGCAGTTGCATGACATCGTGCCCGCGTACCAATTCCCAATAGTCACTGTATTGCTTGATACATTCTTGAATAAAGGCTTGTAATGTGGGTAGATCAACCGTATTATTGCTGGGAATCTGTTCCAACATTTTTGTGTGAAGCAACTGGGTGTCTAACATGATAGTCGAATGGCACAACCACTGCTGGTTCTGCACTTTTAGCTTATCAAAATCAACACTCCATCTCTCACGGCAACTTAAATAACGCAACACGCCAAATTGTCTTGCCACGCTAAGAATATATTGGTCAAGTCGAGATTCCTGATCTTTTTCAAAAGCCAATTTTTTTGTGCTGTCAGCCAATCTATCCATCAATGTTTCCATCGTGGTCTGATTATGGGCTTTTATTTGCAGAGACAACAAACTGGTTTCAAGGTCATTTTTATCGGTATAAACCAAGTTTAGAGGTGGCAATGGATTTTTTAACAAACGCTCAAAGTCGGCATCAACCAAACCCAAAACCCTATTCTCTAAGGGGTCATCCTTTAATAAGTCGAGTAAAGCCAACAACAAGCTTTTTCCACCACATTCTACAGGTTTAATTGCCTGAGGATTTAAGTATTTCTCCCAAAAACGCAAGTCAAACCACCCCTCAAGTAATAAGGAAATAATGCGTTGCATCCTGTGCCTTGAGAAGCAATTCAGATTTTATGATGTTGAGCTTTTTAGGGATGGCATCAGGCATATTACTGTGTCACTTGGGTGGACAAAGGTACCGTCAATTCATTGTGACCGTTGATGATATAAGGAGAGTGAGTGGCTAGCAGGACATCAAAAGGAACCAAATTAAGCACTTCTTTTAAGTCAGTGAGAAATCGCTCTTGCCATTCCACATGCAAGGACAATTCAGGCTCATCAATTAACACCAGCGTATTGGGTTGCGTACGAAATAACAACTCATAAGCCAATACGAGTTGATGCTGTTCACCTGAAGATAAAGTACTAACGGGCAGAGCACTGTGATCATCTAAGGTAGAACAAACCACTAAATCGTGTGATTCTTGGTCAATTTTCAGTTTTTTATTGCTGAATTTTGCGCTGATGAGTTTAAGCATCAATCGAATACGATCCGCTAGTTGAGACACAATTTTCAATTTTGTATTGGTATCCTGCACATATAAGGTCATCGCGGCAAGATAAATTTGATCACCCTGATCCTGCCCCGGCTTATCAGCAACCGGTAGCTGACCTGCCTCACCCAATATGCCTAACTGTTGAAACTCATCTTGCTGTTTACGCATCTCACCCAATGAACTCTGGACTTCTTGCCTGTCCATGTAATTTTGTGTCTCGGTTTGTAGTAAGCGTTGGGGGTAGGTTTGATCCAATGCTTGTGCCTGTCTTCCATAATTAGCTAGCATTTGCTCAATGCGCTTTTTTAAGTCGGCAGAATATTCCAGTACGGTTTCACGGATGGCTGGCTCCTCTCCTCGTCTATAATAAAGATGGCCATCGCGAACAACATTAGCCACTTGAATCAACCGTTGTGCCTGAATAAACAACGGCTGTAGAATGGGTCTAGCTCGTAAAAACTTCTGCCACTCGGACAATAGCTGGTGTGTCTCACCAACTTCACCGATTTTTCCCCAGCGACGCACCACTTCCACAGCATCCATGGTTTCAGATGTTTCGGGATAGACCCACCGATTAGATGCAATTCTTTCAATTGGTAGCATGCGCTCCAATCGTTTAGCCAAATTAAGGATATATTCAAACTCCAGTTTACAAGATTTTAGTTCTTTTCCATTAGCATCCTCATATTGAAAAGAAATTTCCTTGTCTTTGCTAGGAATCACTTTAATCTTTTCATTATTAGCAAATTCAATGCAAAATTCTTCGTAGGGATAACACAACAAATCAACTGCTGACAAGATATTGCCTTCCAGTGTGGCATAGGTTAATTTGAATAATACAGTTTTGCCTACTCCATTGCGACCATACACAATCGTGACATGATCTGGTTTTAATACAATTTCATGGTCGTACATACCAAATAGTTTTTTGGCGTGTATGCTTTTAACGCGAAAGCCACCATTTTCAGATAGGTTCATTTAACCATCCTTGTGTAAATATTGATAAGACGAGACCTTTGCACCATCGGCTTATTGGCATAAGTGAAAATGCTGACTTCAGTTACCAATGCCACCAGCAAGAACCTGCCAGCGGGTTTTAAGAACATATAGGGTCAGCCAGCGCGTCATAAAAAATTCCCTAAGTCGGTGAATAGGAAAAATGGTAACCTACTTAAGACCTTTGGGTGTCAAGGTCTTTACGGAGCCAACCTAGATAAACGCCAATCCCCCGCATCCTGTAATTCGTAGATCAGCCTGTCGTGTAACCTATGCACCCCTCCTTGCCAAAATTCCCAATAATGGGGAACTAACTGGTAGCCTCCCCAATAATCTGGACACTGCAAAGAGTTGCTTAGTCTAGCGATTTTTTCCACCAATTCAGCTTTGGTAGTCAATACTTGACTCTGTGGACTCACCCAAGCACTCTGTTGTGACTCCAAAGGTCGAGTGCTAAAATAGCGTTCATTTTCCTGCTGGCTTAGTTTTTCCGTCCTGCCTTCTATACGCACGACACGATGCAAACTGGACCAATAAAATTGCAAAGAAGCCAAAGGGTTTTCCGCCAATTCTCGCCCTTTTTTGCTCTGGTAGTTGGTAAACCACACCAGTCCTTGCTGGTCGTATTTCTTTAATAAAACCACGCGTGAACTGGGTTGTCCGCGAGCCGAAACCGTTGATAAAGTCATGGCGTTGGCTTCCAAAGGATAAGTCGCCAAAGCTTTGGTCAGCCAGCTAGCAAACAAGTCATAAGGGCTAGGTGGTACCTGACCTTCCTCTAAACTTTCGCTCACATATTCTTGACGGAGCTGTAGCAAATCATGGGTAAAATCCATACCTCCTCCAGTTATATGGGTGTCGCACCGAGATGTAAGCCAAAAGCTTGGTGCAACACTCTGACCGCTAATTCCATATACTTTTCTTCAATGACCACCGAAGTTTTTATTTCACTGGTGCTAATCATGAGTATATTGATATTTTCTCGACTCAGTGTTTCAAACATCGTGCTGGCTACCCCAGCATGACTGCGCATCCCAATACCCACAATCGAGACCTTGCAGATGGTGTCATCCCCTTGAATCTCACACTGCCCTAACTTTGGAGCAATCTCTTGTATAACCTTTATCGCTTGTGTATAATCACCGCGGGCAACCGTAAAGCTAAAATCCGTTTTAGCACCTTTACCCACATTTTGTACGATCATATCCACATCGATGGAGGCGGCGGCTATGGCTTGTAAGATAGTGAAGGCTACGCCAGGTTTATCTGGGACATGAAAAACCGATATTTTGGCCTCGTTGCGACTACAAGCAACGCTGGAGACTACAGCTTGTTCCATCATTTTATCTTTTTCAAAAGTAATAAGAGTACCCGACTGTGCTTCCTTGGAAAGGTCTAGATCCGCCGGTGTAAAACTAGACAACACCCGCACAGGCATATTGTATTTCATGGCAAACTCAACCGAACGCAGGTGTAAAACTTTACTGCCTAAGGAAGCCATCTCGAGCATTTCTTCAAAACTCAAATACGATTTTAAAGTAGCTTTTGGTTCTAGTCTAGGATCCGTCGAGTAAACTCCATCTACATCGGTATAAATTAAACATTCACTCGCCTTAATTGCCACCGCAATCGCCACTGCAGAAGTATCTGACCCTCCTCTGCCCAAGGTGGTAATATGCCCATTTTTGTCCACACCTTGAAAGCCTGTGATAATAACCACTTGGTTAAGAGCTAAGTGTTCGTCTATGCGATCGCGTTCAATATCCACAATGCGTGCCTTGGTAAATAAAGAATCGGTGCGAATGGGAACTTGCCAACCTGCGTAGCTGACCGCAGGCACCCCCTCTTTTAGCAATGCCACTGCCAACAAAGCAGAGGACACCTGTTCTCCAGTAGAAGCCAACATATCCAATGCCCGTTTATAACTGGCGTCATGGACCTCCGGATGTTGGAATTGTTTGGCTAAGTTGAGCAACTTATCCGTTTCTCCGCTCATAGCTGAAGGCACCACCACCAAGCGATAACCCTGTCTATACCATTTAGCGACTCTCTTAGCAACCGATTGAATTCTTTCAACAGATCCCATCGAAGTCCCACCATATTTATGAACAACCAATTTGCCCATGACTCAAAAAATTAAATACAAAAGGAAGACCTCCGCGCAAGCTCGGTACATTTTAATAACCTGACCAGTCGGTACTAGGGCAACGGTCATTTGAACTAAAGCCCCATAGGAGAACACAGTTCAACCAAAGTGCCATCTGGGCATCTCACATAAGCCACTGTTTGCCCCCAAGGTTTAATGACCGGTGGGTGCAAGGGAACAGCGCCAGCGTTTAATGCCCTTTGGTAGGCCTCGGCAACTTCTGGCGTGACCAAGCCAATCTCCATGCCCAAGGGTTTATCCCCACTCACCTTCACATAACCATTAGGCAAGTTGATGTGCCCCAATGTATGCGAGGCATACGCCAAAACCGTATCGCCGGTTTTTAATTCCCCGTAGTCCCCACTCTCGTGAATAAAATGTCTATTTAAACCAAAAGCGTGTTCAAAAAACTCTAGGCTTTTTAGCACATCTTCAGTATAGATGATGGTGTATCCAAATTTCATAATACATTCTAAAAATCACGGCACTTCTGTTTCAAGTCAACTACCATAAGACTAGGTTATGCGGTTCACTCCCTAGATAAATCTCCATTCCACTGGAAGCAAATGTTGGTCTGGTCATGTAGGGTAACTCGTCCGAGCTTGTAGGCAGAGGTCTATGCAACCGGACACACTACAGTTCGGCTGGATTGGGGCTATTATACCACCGTAAATAACCAGCAACATTTCTCACATACCCAGAGCCTATTTTTAAGTTTAGGCTCTTCTTGCCTCCAGTCCGACAGGCTTCTAGTTGTTTGAGTAATTCAGTCAATTGCACGGTACTAGGTAGCGAATGATGATCTTGCAACCAAAAGCGTAACGCATTCGCCCGTCGATGCAAACTCAAGTTCAATAATTTGGGGATATGTGGAGGGCGACCCACTTGGTCTAAATCATCGGCGGCAACTTCTTCCAAAATACTTTGGGCTTGAGCACAATGTTGTGCCGAACGCATAAATCCTTTGGCGTATTGTGGATGACATTTCACCAAGGACGGGAGCACCCATTGGCGATAACGGTTGCGCAAAAAACGCATATCCTGATTAGAAGTATCTTCAATCCAGTTAATGTGGTGACTGTTTAAGTATTCTTTTAACAGATCAGGAGAATGTGCTAACCAAGGGCGCACAAACTCTATACCCCCTCGAATCAATCTACTCGGCATAGCCGACAAACCACCCAGCCCAGCTCCCCGACCTAAAGCGATCAAAACCGTTTCGACCTGATCATGAAGATGGTGAGCCAACCACACCTCAGGTGCCGTAGTGATGCCCAGTTGATTCAACTGATCAATGCCTTGTCTAAAACCAGCATACCGTGCGTTTCGTGCGCTATTTTCCAAACTATCACCAACCCGGTGTTCAACCTGTACCCTTAAAGACAAACAAGGTACCGATAAGCGCCTGCAATGCTCTTCGACCCATTGTTGAAATTTAGGAGCATCTGGTTGCAAATTATGATTAATGTGCAACACGCGTACTAAATGGGGCGACACCGAGGCACAAGCATACAACATCGCCACAGAATCGGCACCCCCACTACAAGCAACCACAAAGGGTCTGTGTGGCCAAGGAACGCTAAATGAAGGAGGTGATTTTTTCAAAGTGGCGATGACTGAAGGGTAAAATCTTTGCCACCGAATCTGGTGACCTCGAAATGCAACTCACCGGTGCACTCATTTTCTGCTAGCATCCACAAAATGTTCAAACTGATCACCCAGCCTATAACTGCCATAGTTCTGCAATCTTTGGTAACGATGCTCAACCAGTGCTTGCCCATCCAACTCACTAACTAAGCGTAAAGCCTCAGATAAGTGTTTTTTAACCGAGTTAAACATTTCTTCTGGATTCCGGTGGGCTCCCCCAATGGGCTCAAGAATAACTTTATCAATCAAACCCAATTTTTTTAATCGAGCCGAAGTGATGGCCAGTTCCTGTGCGGCTGATTCGGCTTTGCTGGCAGTTTTCCACAAGATAGAAGCACAACCTTCTGGACTGATCACTGAATATACTGCGTATTGCAACATCATCACATAATCGCCCACTCCAATAGCTAGCGCGCCCCCAGACCCACCTTCACCAATAATGGTTACCACAATGGGAACTTCCAATTGCGCCATAGCAAAGATATTCCGTCCTATGGCTTCACTTTGCCCTCTTTCTTCAGCGTCTATCCCAGGGTAGGCACCGGGAGTATCGACAAAGGTAAAAATAGGTAACTTAAATTTTTGTGCCAATTCCATCACCCGTAAGGCTTTACGGTATCCTTCGGGCTTGCTCATGCCAAAATTTCTCAAAGTTCGACTCTCGATGTCTCGCCCTTTTTGTTGGCCAATCACCACACAAGGATACCCAATGAACCTAGCCAATCCCGCGACCAAACTCGGATCATCAGCAAACTGGCGATCCCCATGTAGCTCCCTAAAATTGGTAAATATATTTTTAATATAATCCATAGCATAAGGCCTATCTGGATGCCTCGCTATTTTGGTAATTTGCCAAGGCGTAACTTTTGCATAAATATCTTTAATAAGTTTTTGAGTCTTTTTCATCAAAGACTCAATTTCGTTAGAAATATCCGTAGCCGAACCATCCTGTACATGGCGTAAATCTGCAATTCTTTGTTCTAATTCCGAAATAGGCGCTTCAAAGTCTAGGTAGTTTTTTTTCATACTATTTATAAGGAAATATTGAATGGCTTAATACTCTATAGGGACTGGGTCAAGAAACCGCCAAACATACCAAGTCCCTACGCTACGGTAGGGCGTCCATCGGTTGGTGATAGCCAGAATCTCTCCCTTGCCACTGGTGTCTGGCAGAGAATACAATTTTTTAATGCCTTTGATCAGACCCAAATCACCCAAAGGCAGAACATCTGGGCGCAACAAGTGGAATATCAACAACATTTCCACCGTCCAACGGCCAATTCCACGCACCTTGGTTAAGTGGTCAACCAGCTCTTCATCGGTCATGAAGTGCCAATTCTCAGGTTGTATTTGGTTTTGTAAAAATTTATCTGATAAATCCAATATATATTCAACTTTTCTAGCAGATAATCCAGCCTTGCGTAAATCTTCTACCGAAGTAGCCCATACAACACTGGGATTCATAGGTTGACACAATAGGTTTAATTTTAGCCACACACTGTCCGCCGCTTTGGTAGATATTTGTTGTCCGACAATACTCCGCACCAAAGTTTGGTAAGCGTCACCGCGCGATCTTAATTCTAGATCGCCATATTTAGGGATTATTTCAGACATAAGGCTATCTCTTTCCATCAAGTAATTTTTTGCCACTTGCCAGAACTGAGGGTATAAGTTGTGGTCTTGAACTATTGGGTGGACCATACCGTACCTTTAGCTGTGTCGCTGATTTCAATCCCCAACTCTATCAAAGATTGGCGAATAGCATCCGCTTCTAGATAATTTTTCATTTGCCTAGCTCGAGCCCTCTCCTCTATCATTTTTTGGATTTGACTTTCTGAGATGCCAGAACCTTGGGTCAAAAATTCTTCTGGGTTGACTTGTAGGAGTCCGATAGTATTGGCTAATTCCTTCATCAAGTAAGCCAAATAGGGTTCGGCTTGCTTATGGATGAGTCCCAGAAGTTCGAATAAAACCACTATGGCATCAGGGGTGGAGAAATCCTGATTCATGGCTTGATAAAAACGCTTTGCATAAGGATTATGCCAATCAAGCTTAAAATCTGTTGAAAAAGATGGAAAGGGGCGTAATCCCTGATACAACTTTCGTAGAGATGACTTGGCTTGGATGAGGTTATGTGTCGTGTATTGGATGTTACTACGATAATGTGCTCTGGCAAAAAAGAAGCGTAACACCTCGCCATGGTATTCTTCCAATATATCCCGAATGGTTAAGGTATTGCCTAGGCTTTTTGACATCTTCTCGTCGCCCATATTGACAAATCCATTGTGCATCCAGTAATGGGCTAAGCGATGACCCAAAGCTCCCTCAGTTTGAGCAATTTCATTTTCGTGGTGAGGAAATTGCAGATCCGCCCCCCCACCATGAATGTCAAAAGGCGTTCCTAACAACCGGTGACTCATCGCTGAACATTCAATATGCCAACCGGGGCGACCCCAGCCATACGAACTCGACCACCTCGCCTCATTTGGATCAGCTTCTTTACTGGACTTCCATAATACAAAATCTAACGGATCGCGTTTATTAGAGTCTAAACCCACGCGTTCACCGGCGCGCAATTCTGCCAAATTTTTGCCAGACAATTTTCCATACGATTTAAATTGTCTCACCGCAAAATGAATATCCCCACTTGGACTCTGATAAGCTAATTCATGTTGATACAACGCGTCGATCAAAGATAACATATCTGGAATATACTCTGTTGCCCGAGGCTCTGCACTAGGTGGGAGCAATCCCAAAGCCTGGCAGTCTTCCTGCATGGCGCGCGTCATTTCAGTAGTTAGCTGTCCAATACCTATTCCAAGAGCGCCTGCCTTCTGTATAATTTTGTCATCGATATCGGTGATATTTCGTACAAATTGCACTTCGTAACCCAAACATTTTAGCCATCTATGTACCATGTCAAAAGCCAATAAAGATCGAGCATGACCCAGATGACAAAAATCATATACTGTCATACCACACACATACATACGAACTTTTTCAGGTTCTATAGGCTGGAATGTTTCTAGTGTTTTACTATAGGAATTAAATATCTTTAGTCTCTCTTGGGAATCATTCATATGAAGTACCTCTTTCTCAAAGTTCAAGTCAAAAACCTTGGCACCCTCAGTTTCACCGTGACACAAAGCCGATGGTGCAACAGTCTTAAAGATGGATGCTCTGGCAAAACCGCTTAAAATAAGCCGAAAGCTTGACACACCCTAGTTTGTTGAGAACCACGCCAAACCCGAAGCTATGGCCATCGGCTGGTGCCGCGGTTACACTGCCAAATGACTGCGTTATGTGGGTGCTTAAGTTCGTTGCGCTATCCATTGCGCTTCCGCTCCCAGTCTCGCATATACTCAATATGCGAGACTGGGAGCGCCCACCGTGATCACTCCAGTAAATTCCTCTGGGGGCGACTGCTCCAGCTTTGTACTTTGGTAGCTCGTCGAGCGGCACCAGCCGATGGTGCAACAGTCTTATAACGCGGTAGTTTGACAGTCCAACAGTCTTAAGTGTATACACCCATTTACCTAACTTGGTTGCGTAATCATTATGCCCCTCCATACTGCCCCTTTACCCAGTCTCATCGATGCTAGCTCTTCCACCATCGTAGACTTTATTTCGGATGTCCATTTAAGTAAGGATAATCCAGAACAGTTTGCCATCTGGCGTCGCTACCTATTAAACTCTCCGGCGCAAACAATTTGTATTTTAGGCGATTTATTTGATCTTTGGCTGGGTGATGATATTTTACAACATCCTGAATTTGTTTTTGAACAACAATGCACCCAAATTCTAGCAGAGAGCACACAATATCGACAAATCTATTGGATGGTTGGTAACCACGACTTTCTAACTGGTACTCTTTTTCAAAACTCCAGTCGCGTCACACCCATCTTAGATCCTAGCGCTATTCTTTTGGGAATAGGAGGAACCCTGAGGTGGTTGCTCACACATGGAGACGCTTGGTGTCTTATGGACACAGAATACCAAAAATTTCGCCACCACATAAGAACCCCCGATGTTCTGCACGGGATTCTGAGTTCGAGCCTTGAACAGCGCATCAACTTGGTACGAACCATACGCCAACATCAAACCACCAACCCCTCTAAAAAATCCATCGACTTAGACTCTCGGGTTATACAAGATTGGCTGGAAAAAACCCAATGTATGGGTCTCATTCATGGGCACACCCACCAACCGGCCGATCATCAGACGCCCCATTTACGCAAAGTTCTGAGTCCTTGGGATCTGCTTGACACCCCAAACGCACAACCCATACTGCGATTTCAAAACGGAATTTTTTACAGACTTGGCCTGAGTTGATCACGACCCTGGCAAGGCGTTGTCAAGACCAAGACCTTGGCACAAGCTCATCCAAGCTCGTGCAAAGGTTTCAGTCTGGTTTGGATCGCAAATAACGGTTGCAGTCTAAACTGTTACCTTGACCGAGGCTCACTGGCCAAGGATGGGCGTTGATTTGACTAGCCAATAGCTCACCACACAGCAGTCCTAAACTAAACCCCCGAGAGCCCAAACCACTCAATATATAAACATTTTTCTGGCCATTCACCGCTCCAACCACAGGCAATCTATCCGCCAACATACTGCGGACCCCAGCAAAATCTTGCCAACCCTGCTCTCCCAAATCAGCTAAAAAATCAAACACCGATCTATGGTTTTGCGCTAAGTATTGCAAGTGCGTTTGTCTATCCGTATGGTCTATTATCGCCTGATCTCGGTGCCTATCAAAACTGGCACCGACAAAGAGAGCTTGTTGCTCTTTATCAAGCCGAGCCGGAATCATACTTTTTTTGGCCACGCTAGCCAAACTCGGCCACCCCTCTGGGAGTATGGGGGGCAATGGGTAATAGCTCAATTGACCCCGAACGGGTTGAGTCAGTAGCTTTAAGCCAAAATGTTCCTGCAAAAAGGAGTCGGTATAAGCTCCCAGTGCCAAGACCAAGGCCTGACCGGTGTCTATCAATGTCCGTTGTGCGTCATACAAGCACCATGCATCGTCTGTATATTCAGGTATGGGTGGCGCGTGTAAAACCCTAACCTGGATGCGGGGATGAGCCAATAAATGAGTCACCAAAAACTGGGGTATCAGCCAGCTGGCTGATGTAACCACCCCTTAGCGCTACATGCCTTCAGCCAGTCAGGGGTCTGGAACAGCTTATTTTCGGCAAACTGTTTGGCTTTTCTACCTTGGAATTGTTCGTCTACGCCACTCATTTGATAAGAAAAATCTGGCAACAAGGGCAGGTGATTGAACAAAGCCCGTAAACCTTGGCGTGTCAATTGTCCTAAGCCTTCACCCGATTGATTAACATGAGGATAGACTAAAGCTATGGGAACTTGCGAAGCCGGGGACAAGCCTTTGGCAACATCAAACACTGAAACCTGCCACCCACAAGCGGCCAATTGTTGCGCCACACTAGCCCCGGCAATCCCATGACCTAGTACAAGACATTTTTGGGGAAGGATGGACTGCCGATCCGGCAAATTGTCATTGTTTTTCGCCACCAAGGAAAATTTTTTCGGCGGCAACCCAGTAACTTTTTCACACTTAAAGCCCAACGCGTGTAAATTATTCACCACTTCTTTAGCCACACACCAAGTAGCTAGGCGTGTGGTTTTATGGCTATGCTTGGCGATAGCCGACAACACATCAAAGCTCCACATTTCAGGGTTTGATGTAGGTGAAAATCCATCTAAATAAACACTATCCGCGACCAACTGTAAGCTGTGTAGAGTTTCTTGTGCCTGACCTAGGGACAATAATAAATGGAGCTGACCTCTTTCAAACCTTAAGGTATGTAACCCCGCATCTAAACCCCACCAATCATCGACCAGCACCTGCGCTAAGGGCATCAGTTCTGGCCAAACTTGGGTGCTACGCAATATATCTTCGGCTCTCGCTGGGTTGGCTTCTAAGGCTACATAATAAAGTCGTTTAGGTCGCAACCGGTTGTTTTTCCATTCCTGCCAAGTCGCCAAAAAATTGAGCCCCAAGCCAAATCCCAATTCCAAAATGACCCAATGATCTTGGGTCTCCCATAAAGCACCGCGTCCGCTAAGCTGACACCCTTGCAAGAAAACTTTTTGAGCCTGGTCTAAGCCTAAATCCTTGCTACCCAAATGGCTACGGTAAACATCTTGCGCATTTAATGGCAAGCCAAATTCATCCCAGTGTATGTGTGCAGGGGTTATCGGTTTGAGCATAATGGATGTATAGGAAACAGCCTTTTAGCCAGTAGAACGGCAAGGCAACCTGTCGTTTTTCTTACGGGGACCGTAGTCCCATGATTGACTGACCTAGTGAAGCTAGAGTCCCTTACATAAAAAAGACCGTTGCACCGACGGCTATGCCGCTCGGTGAGCTGTCATAACGCTAGTTGGTCTCGCATAGTGAGTATACGAGAGAATAGCTCGCGGAGGTGTAACCGCAACACCAGCCGATGGCGCAACAGTCTTTACATGGTAAACCTAACCCTCTTTAGGTGGTGTATATCCACGGGCGACATCAGCCCCATCGCCAAAAAAATGTTGTTCCATTTGACGAGCTAAATATTGTCTCACCCGAGCATCGGCTAAGTTAAGGCGATTTTCATTTACCAACATGGTTTGATGGTGAAGCCAACCGGTCCAGGCTTGTTTGCTTACATTTTGCCAAATTCTTTTACCCAACTCACCAGGATACGGAGGAAAATCAAGCCCTTCGGCCTCTATCCCGAGCTTTACGCATTGTACCAATCTAGCCATTTGTTTATTTTTAGGTGGTTAAGAAAGTAATTTCATTCTGCATACTGGATGCCAATAATGGTATTCTCGACCATTACTTAGACTCATTGACATATTTTAACATAGTTTTTTGTAACATTCGGAAC
>JASGCH010000201.1 GCA_030054245.1 Gammaproteobacteria bacterium
TTTTTACTCCATAAACAAATCACTTAATATGGCTGGGAGAGATCCTTATGCATTACTAATCACATATAAAACTGTGTTGACCATGAATCCAATTGATATTTTGTTATTTATACCTATCCTATTTTTTGCGCTCATAGGAGCTTGGCGTGGCTTTTTGCGTGAGGCTTTTTCTATGCTGGGTTGGCTAGTGGGAGGTAGTTTAGGGTTTGCTTATTATCCTGCCACCGCTCAATGGATCCCTGAAAATCTAGTATCCAAAGGAGTTGGCAATATATTGGCGTTTGTCGTTATTTTGATGGCGATGCTCATTTTGGCACACTTTTTGGCTCATATCGCTGACAAAGTTTTTTCATGGATCGGGTTGGGTTTTTTTAATCAGTTGTTAGGATTGGTTTTTGGGGCTTTTAAAGGCTTAATTATTATTTCATTGCTGGTTTATTTATGGCTAATAAGCCCTTGGAAAAATAATTTAGACTTAAAATCGACTATTTTGGGTCCAACGATCGAAGCCATTATAGACTTTAGTAAACATTATTTTCCGCCTAATTCCCAAGACTCTAAGGCAGGTTCTAAGCTCCAAAGTCTCTTGAAAGACTAAAGATCGCTGTGCAACGACCTTTTCTAAGCTACTAGAAATGCAACCCAAGCTAACCTTGCAAGTGCAGTTTGCCAGAGTCCCAGAGGTAGCGTTGGCTAGGCAACTTTTGTCCGATAAAAAAATCATCCGGGCTTGGTTAAAAGCTAGTTTTGAGCGAGAGGCCTTGATTACTGTACGCTTTGTCGGGCTAACAGAAGGAGCCACATTGAATGCCCAGTTTAGGCAAAAAACCTATGCTACCAATGTACTAACCTTTTGCTACCAAGACCCTCCAGTCTGGGCAGACATTGTAGTATGCCCACCTATCGTAGAGAAAGAGGCAGAAGAGCGAAACCTCAGTGTGTTACACCATTATGCTCATTTATTGGTGCATGGAGCTTTACACGCCCAAGGTTGGGTGCATGAAAACAATCTTGCGCAAGAGCGACTGATGCAACTCAAGGAAATTGAGATATTGAGTGGCTTTCATATTGCCAATCCCTATTAAAAAGGGTGCAACGGTCTTTTTAAGTAAATTCCGCTGGTTGCGTACTGCTAAGCTTTGTACTTTGGTAGTTCGTCGAGCGCCACCAGCCGATGGTGCAACCATCGTCCAAATTGCATAGGCAGGCGGTATTTTTTAAGTTCGAGTGATGCCCGCTACCGTTAAAAACGATCCAGTGATGATAATGCGGTCACTTGGATTGGCAGATTGTAGAGCTAGATCTAAACCTTCTTGTGGGTTTAAACAGAGTTTATAAGGTTTTAAGCGGAGAATTTGGGCTAGTGAAAGATAGATTTCGGCTATTTTTTGAGCCCGGGCCGCTCTTTCAATGGGTAGGTCGCAAAAGTACCAAGTGTCAATCAACGGATTCATAGCGGTTAAAAACCCGGCGATATCTTTATCGGCCATAGAGCCATAAACTCCCCAATTTTGAGCATAAAACCCCATATCGTCTAAATTTTTGCGTAAATTTTCGGCGGCTTGGGGATTGTGCGCGACATCTAGCACAATGCTAGGTTGCCCGGGTAAAATTTGGAAGCGCCCAGGTAGGGTAACTTGGGTCAATCCTTGACGAATGGCTTGCAGTGGCACGGCTAGGTAAGGAGCTAGGGCTTCTATCACGGCGAGTACGGCTGAAGCGTTGTTAAGCTGCATACGCCCTCTTAAGTTAGGTAAGGGCAAGCTTGGGTAAAACTTATGTTTTCCTTTCCAAGACCATTGGATACGATCATCATGAAAATGATAGTCAATTCCTGGACGCCAAGTGATAGCATGGATTTCTTGAGCATAAGCTAACACCGATTCGGGTGCTTGTAGGTCACTTATCACCACTGGTGCATGTGGGCGCATGATGCCAGCTTTTTCTTGACCGATATGCTCCCGTGTAGGACCTAGGTATTCTGTATGATCTATATCTATAGTCGTAATTAAGGCAACGGTTGGGTCAACGATATTCACCGCGTCTAAACGGCCACCCAGCCCTACCTCTAAAACCATGACATCGGGTTTGAGGTCAGCAAATAAAGACAAATATACCAAAGTCGTAAATTCAAAAAATGTCAGTTTATAGTGGGTTTGGTGGTTAAAAACTTTTTGAAAGTGAGGAATTAAATAGTCTTCGCCGATAATCGATCCATTCATGCGGCCTCTTTCAGTGAAGTGCCAAATATGCGGAGAGGTATAAACTGCACAACGATAACCACAAGCCAAAAATATGGCTTCCAGAAGAGCACAACTAGAACCCTTACCGTTAGTACCGGCAACAGTAACTATGGGGCAGGTAAAGCTTAAAGCCATAGATTGGGCGACTGAGTTGACTCTATCTAATCCTAAATCTATACCAGGCGCTAAATTTTCGCAGTATCGCAACCATTCATTTAAAGTATTCATAAAAAAAAGCTAAAGGGTGATTTTTATACCAGTTATAAGACTGTTGCACCATCGGTTGGTGGCGCGGCTACACCTCCGCGAGCTAGTCTCGCATATTGAGTATATGCGAGACTGGGAGCGCCCACCATGATCTTCGGAAAAAGACTGTTGTACACCCTACTACACTACCAAATTACTGCGTTATGGGGTACTTACCAGCGAATGATCATTTGAGTAAATTCCGCTGGTTGCGCGCAACTCAAGCCTTGTAATTATGACAGCTCGCCGAGCGGCATAGCCGATGGCGCAACAGTCTTGGAAATGAAGCTGGTTGCGTGGTGCGCGGAAGCCTTATATTTTGGTAGTTCGTCGAGCGGCATAGCCGTCGGTGCAACAGTCTGGCTTACTGAGCGGCACCAGCCGATGGTGCAACAGCCTTGGTGCTGGAAGGATGGATGTTTTTTACAGGTAAAACCTCTAAAATCCGTTCCATACCTCCTTCCATAATGGAAATTTGGGCTATGGCTTGCACCGCCGGTTTGGCGTGGAATGCAATCGATAGTCCCCCTGCTTCGTTGCACAACTTAAACATGGGAATGTCATTACTACCATCTCCAACTGAGA
>JASGCH010000202.1 GCA_030054245.1 Gammaproteobacteria bacterium
GTGAACCGATGGTACAATCTTCTTGGTTTTTGTATTGATATATCTATGAAAAATAACATCCGTATAGGTTGTGCCAGTGGATTCTGGGGAGACAGCTCGTGTGGACCTTGGCAATTGGCAAACGCAGAGCCTAAACTTGATTATTTGGTTTTTGACTATTTAGCTGAAACCACCATGGCTATACTCGTAAAAGCCAAGGCAAAAGACAGTAACTTGGGATATGCTACTGATTTCGTTGAAGTTGCTATGCGAGACAACTTACCCATTTTAATGGCTAATCGGGTTAAAATTATCTCTAACGCAGGAGGTGTAAATCCTAAAAGTTGTGCCAAGGCCTTGCATGACTTAGCTGATTCTTTGGGCTTGCACCCTAAAATTGCCATCGTAGAAGGGGACGATATATTGGGGTTGATGCCCCAGTATATTCAAGAGGGGATCTGTGATATGTATAACCAAGAAGCCATCCCTAAAAAATTATTGAGTGCCAACGCTTATTTAGGCGCTTGGCCTATCGTGCGTGCTTTGGAATCCGGAGCGGATATAGTTATTACAGGTAGATGTGTGGACAGTGCTGTAACCCTTGCACCTTGTATTTATGAATTTGCTTGGAAAGCCCATGAATACGACAAGCTGTCTTCTGGCAGTTTAGCTGGGCATCTTATTGAGTGTGCTTGCCAAGCCACCGGCGGATTGTTTACCGATTGGCAAATGGTAGAAAATTGGCAGGGAATAGGTTATCCGATCGTAGAATGCTCAGAAACTGGGGAATTTTACCTGACCAAATTACCAAATACAGGTGGACTTATCCACTGGGCATGCGTTGCTGAACAAATGCTCTACGAAATTGGTGATCCAGCAAATTATGTGTTACCCGATGTGGTTGCCAATTGGAAATATGTAAAAATTCAACAAGTTTCAGATGAAAGCGTGTTGGTATGTGATGCCAGAGGTCAGGCACCCACTCAAACCTTCAAAGTATGTGCCACCCAAATGATTGGGTATCAATGTACCGGAACACTGGTGATCATCGGTGACCAAGCTCTTCAAAAAGCTAAAAAATCGGCCCAAGCCATCATCCATCGTGTGGCTAGTATTTTAGAACGGCGCCATATTCCCATGTTTACCTCCATAGCTTATAACTATTTTGGTGCAGAAACTCTATATGGAGAACACGCCAAAACTTCACACTCTCGTGAAGTTATGATGCGTTTAACTGTAGTTCATGAGCGTAAAGAAGCTTTGGAAATATTTGCGCGCGAAATTGCCCCGGCCGGGACTTCTTGGTCGCCAGGTACCACTGGCGTAGGGGGGCGACCAGCCATTGTACCCAGGATTTCACCGCTATCATTTTTAATTCCAAAAACAGATCTAAGTATATGCATTCAAGTCGATGAAAATGCCCCTCTCCCAATCCATACCAACGATGAGGCCATAGCGAACCCTTCAATAGCTGATAGCAGACACTCCCTAGACGACAGTGACTTTATAGAACCCATAACTGTAGAAAAGCATTTTATTCAAACCCCTCTGCGAAACCTATGCTGGGCTAGAAGTGGGGATAAAGGCGATATAAGCAATATAGGTCTCATTGCCCGAGACGCTAAATTTTTGCCTTATATGGCCAACCAAGTAACCGCGGAAGCGGTAAAGTCTTACTTTTCCCATCTTGTCCATGGTACGGTAGAGCGTTACTTTTTACCTGGAATCAACGCCTTTAATTTTGTCATGAACAACGCCCTAGAAGGTGGAGGACCGACCTCTAGTAGAATCGATCCCTTGGGCAAGGGCATGGCTCAGATGTTGTTAGACTTAGAAATTCTAGTTCCCCCGTCACTGTTGCCTTAAGAGTCCTTAGCCCCTGCAGGGGCTAAGCATGTCAACGCCATGGCAACCTATTGGGGCATCATCTGTCGTCAAAGCTCACTTCTATGGAGTCAGATCTAGCAACGGCTTGACAAGTTAGGATATAGTTTAAACTTAGTTCTTTCTTTTGTAAGGTAAAGTTCTTTAGTAAATCCACCGAGCCGGTTAATAATTTGGCCATACAAGTACAACATACCCCGCTCTGACAAGAAAACGGTATATCCAAGCCCGCTCTCAGGGCACACTGTAACACGGTTTCATGAGCAAGCATTGGTAATTCAAATATTTTGCCATTCAAGTGTAGTTTTAATCGATTAGTAGGCTGTGCACCCTGAATGATACTTTCATCGGTCTTACTCTGTAACGCCAGAGGTGTATAGCCAGCAACGAAGTATTCCACTCTCACTCTATCCTCAGGCAAGTGGTGCTCCTTTAGGGTATTGGCAACACTTTCTATCATGTCGTTGGGTCCACAAATAAATACCTCATCTAAACTACCCAATGGTAACAAAGACTGCAAGAATGCGTTAACTTTTTCCTTATTGATTCTACCTTGGAATAGGTCATTGTCTTGTTGTTGCCTAGAAAAAATATAGATCAAGGTCAGTCTGTCTAAATAGCGATCCTTTAAGTCTTGTAAGGCTTCTTTAAACATAACCGTAGTGGTATGCTTATTAGCATACACCAAAGTAAATTTACTCAAGGCATTGCTCTGCAGGGTTTCTCGCATGATCGCTAGAATAGGCGTAATTCCTGAACCACTGGCAAACCCCACTCGGTGTAAAGCTTTCTTTTTGAGTATTTGAAAGTGACCCATGGGTGGCATGAGTTTGACCTTATCGCCGGGCTTGACTTCATGATTAAACCAATTTGACATCAGCCCATTAGGTATCATACGACAGCCAATTTGCACAATTCCCTTGGCATTTAATAAATCATTATCGCTACAAATCGAATAACATCGCCGAACCTCTATCCCTTTAATTTCAACCCATAAAGTAATGTATTGCCCAGGCACAAAATGAAATACAGCTCTATGTTTTTCAGGGATAAAAAAGCTGACTATCTTCGAATCTATGGCGTCGTCTATAATATTTTCTAAGCGCACTGAATAAGTCATTGCCATAAATATAATCAATATAATCTCGTCTAGAAATCTTTGCACAACCTCGGATGAGCTACCCAATTACAGGGCTTGAAGC
>JASGCH010000203.1 GCA_030054245.1 Gammaproteobacteria bacterium
GGGGTGGATTCTTAAAGTACTCTGAGGATAAATAGGTCTTCATATACTGACTATGCGAGTCGTATTTTTTAGCTTGTAGATAGGGATTAAAAATGCGAATAGGCTTTGGGTCCGCACCCACCGAAGCACCCCATTGCCAGCCCCCAATATTGGAGGCTTCGTCTAAATCCAAAAGCATAGCCCGGAAATACTCCTGTCCCCACCTCCAATCTACCCCCAGATTCTTCGTTAAGATCGATGCCACTATCATTCTGGCACGATTATGCATCCATCCAGTCTGGGCAATTTGCATCATAGCGGCGTCAACAATGGGGTAGCCGGTGAGACCTTTTACCCAATCTAGCCATCTGCTATGTGCCAATGCGTTTTCCTCCCACACCACTAGGTTGTATTTTTTTTGAAAGGCCTGTTGGTTTAATTCTGGATAATGCAACAATAAGTACCGATAAAACTCCCGCCATAATAATTCGGTTACATAGGTTATATGACCTGGAGACCCTGCATGGTCAGGATGCTGTAAATCCAGATTAAAAACATTGCGCAATTCTTCGACTATAGTCCTTGAAGATACTAATCCCCAAGTTAATGCCAACGATAAATGGGAAGTCGCCGGTTGATGCAAATGGTTCCTTTGTTCGGTATATTGAGATATCGCTTGGTGAATAAATCTAGACAGTTGTTGCTGTGCCTCTTTTTCGTCTCGGTATGGAATAGGATAGTCGATTTTTTGAGGCATAATCTGTTCTAAATCGTAGGTACGACTGCCGATGCTTACCAGTCTGTTATGACTAAATCGTCGTTGCAGACTATCTGGAGCGCACACGCTAAATCCCTGACTAAAATCTTCGAGAAAAAAAGCCTTAGGAGAGGGGATTTCGATTTTTTGAAATACGCTACAAGTACAAAATGCTTGCCACACCCGATTCTTAAAAGGCGTAAATACGGAGTATAGAGAGCCTTGGACAGTGCTGGTGTTTTTGGCTATAGTCAGTGCATCGTTACACACCTGAATGGCAATATTTTGGGAACGAATCTTATCAACTTGTTTATAAAAATGTTTATCAATATCATCGTTGACAAATATCGTGCAATCTCTTCCACTCTCCCTACCCAACTTACTGGCAAGTTGAATCAATGTTTTTGCCCCTTTCCCCTGAATAATCGTAAACCTGTGGAATTGGCTCGCAAACCGAGGCAGAGCCTGCCATAAGAAATAGCGCGACGCGTAAGCAAATTGCTCGTTGGGGTCGGCTTGGACCATATAGTCTTCTAGGACAAAAAGGGGTATGAGCAAGGCGCCCTCGTTTTGTACACAAGTATAGGCCGCAAAAAGCGCAGGATTATCTTGTAGTCTAAAATCTCTTCTGCACCAGTAAATCGCAATTTTTTGCACAACATTTTTTGATAAAATACCCTTACACCATCAGCTATGCCGTTCGGTGCAACAGTTTTAACTTGTGGTTCACCACCTTCTACAAAGAAAAAATTTTCTTCATCAAGACCCATTTTTCTCCTTTTGGAGTCCAAGGCGTGGCTTTTTGAAATTTCCACATCCAGTTTTCCCAGCGTTGAAGGGTAGGGTTATTCGCTTCATCAATCAGCATTTTAGGGTGGTCAAAGCGAGTCTCATCCACTTCCATAATCATGAATAGCCGAGTACCTAGGCGATAAATTTCAAGATTGCTCACCCCATGGGTGGACAAATGTTGGCGTACTTCCGGCCAAATGGCTTGATGGATTGCTTCGTATTCTGCAATCAGGCTTTCATCGTCTTGCAAATCTAGGGTGTAGGTATAACGAGCTGTCATGGTAAAACTTTATGGGCTAAATAAAGTGAGAAAGACAGTCATGCTGATGGTGCAACGGCTTTTTGTCATGGTAAAACTTTATGGGCTAAATAAAGTGAGAAAGACAGTCATGCTGATGGTGCAACGGCTTTTTACATATCGGTGTACATAGGTCCGCCTCCACCTTCTGGGGCAACCCAAACAATGTTTTGTTCAGGGTCCTTGATATCACAAGTCTTGCAGTGGACACAGTTTTGGGCGTTGATGCGTAGCACGGGCTCCGTTTGGTTTTCAGAACTTAAGAACTCATAAACACCGGCTGGGCAATAACGAGCTTCGGGACCTGCGTATTTTGGGTAGTTGATAGCCACGGGTACCACGGTATCTTTTAAGGTAAGGTGCGCGGGTTGGTTTTCTTCGTGGTTGGTATTGCTCAAAAAAACGCTACTGAGTTTGTCAAAAGTAATTTTGCCGTCCGGTGGGGGATAATCGATGGGGGTACATTGACTGGCTGGTAGGGTATATGCGTGATCCGCTTGTGTTCTTTTTAAGGTCCAAGGAATATGCCCGCGCAAGATTAACTGTTCAAATCCGTTGGCGATGCTGGCTACCACCAAGCCATGACGGAACCAACTTTTAAAATTTCGGTCTTTGTTGAGTTCGTGATACAACCAGCTTTTGCGAAATAAATCAGGGTAATTAGTCAATTCATCGTGTTGTCGATGGTTTTGTAAGGCTTGTAGCAAAGCCTCAGCGGCCAACATTCCCGATTTAATGGCCGCATGACTACCCTTAATGCGGCTAACATTTAAAAATCCGGCTTCACAACCGACTAAGAGTCCTCCGGGAAAAACCAACTTGGGCAAAGCGGTCAGTCCGCTGGCATTGATCGCCCTAGCGCCATACGACAGCCTTTTGGCTGGTGTGCCTACTGACGATTCCAAATACCAGCGAATATGGGGATGGGTCTTCCAGCGTTGGAACTCTTCATAAGGGCTTAACCAAGGATTGGTGTAATTTAGGCCGGTGATAAACCCCAAGGCGATTTTGTTGTCTGGTAAATGATACAAAAATCCTCCACCGTAAGTCGCCCGATCTAAGGGCCAGCCCGCGGAATGTAAAACACAACCCGGAGTGTGTCTTTTAGGATCAATTTGCCATACTTCTTTAATGCCTAACCCAAAACTAGAAGGTGAGCTTTCTGCTTGTAAGTTAAACTTAGCCAGCAATTGGCGTCCCAAATGTCCCCTAGCACCTTCGGCAAATACGGTATATTT
>JASGCH010000204.1 GCA_030054245.1 Gammaproteobacteria bacterium
AGAGCGTTAGTTACCCTAAATACCGTACATTTAGACCCGGCTATCGTTAGTAATACGGCTGGAATCTTATTTAAACAAAAAGAAGATATAGCTAGCCTAACCACTGAGTTTCTCGCTAATTATTTCAATGATATCAAAAATTGATCCCTAGACGCTAATCATCTGAGTGATACAACCCTGTTGGGAGGCCTGACGCTCAAAACTCTAGTTCCGAGACTGTTACACAAGCTCCGATGGACCAGCAAATTACAAGGCTGGAGTCTGCACAACCAATGGCATAGATGAAAGACGGTTGCACCATCAGCTGGTGCCACTCGGTGAGCGGTCAAATTACAAGGCTTCCGCGCACCACGCAACCATCTTCATGTCCGAAGATGATCATTCGCTGGTGAGTACCGCATAACGCAGTAATGGGACAGTGTACCCATTTGAACGGTGGTGTTTTTACAACGCTACAGCATAACCAAACCACCATCTACATACAATATCTGACCGGTGATAAATTTGCTCCATGGCACCGTAAAAAGTAAAACGGCATTGGCAATATCTTCGACCGTAGCAATCCTTTTCATGGGTGTCATGTGACATATTTCTCTACGCACACTCTCCTTAGTAAACATACTAGATGAGGTGTTCTGTACCAGACCCGGTGCTACACAATTTACTCTTATCCCCTTTCCACCTAATTCTTGTGCCATTAAGCGACTCAATCCTAATAACCCAGCTTTAGCTACCACATAGTCATGGTAAGGAATAATCGGTCTTTGAACTAAATTGGTGACTATATTGACAATCGCACAGTCTGGGTTAGACATTAGTGTCAATGCCAGTTGTGTCAGTTGAAAAGTTGATTTCACACAACCATCTAGTTGTGTCTGGATATCTATCCAAACAGATTGTGCAAATGCGGTTCTATTTTCCGGATCAAACTTATAGGGTGTAAAGGCATTATTTACCAATATATCCAGTCTTCCAAAGTGCTCGTTGACCACCGCAAGCATATTTTTCAAGTCATCTTGTTGGGTTACATCTGCCTTCACTTTAAGGGCCCTGACCCCCAACTCATGACATTTTTCCATGAGTATATTAGCCTCTGACTCTCGTTGAACATAATTGATAATGACATCAGCCCCTTCTCTGGCTAAAGCTAATACACATGCCGCCCCTATGCCGCGACTGGAGCCAGTAACCAAGGCCACTTTATGTTTAAGAATTTGTGTACCTACCGCCATTATTAAAAATCAACCGCTGTATAAGGAGCAACTAAAATAGGTTTGTCAATGAGTCCCAACCGATGATACAAATTGGCCGCGTTTTGTAAGCTATCCACATTCACCGTTCCCAAACCATATTTACCAGTAAATTCAGATTGACTAGATTTAATCCGTAAGTGGATAATACCCAAGCTTTCATCAAAGATTTCCCCATCTAAGACCACCTTCTTAGCCAATAAAGCGGCTTCTTCGGGTTGATGCTTCATCCATAAAAAACTATTTCTGTATGCCGCAATAAATCTTTTTAATAAAGCTGGTTTTTGCAAATAAGTTTCTTCTCGCACAACAAATAAATCGCTACTATAGTTTATGAAGTCTTGCACTTGCAAAATGGTCAACTCGACTCCTCTCTTTTTTTGAGCCAACCAGACTGCAGTATCAGTGCTCGCGAGTGCATCTACTTGAGAGGTAATGAGTGGAGCGAAATTCAGAGGACCCGTAACCACTATTTCTACATCGGTGGATTTTAGACCTGCTAGCTCTAACATGAGCAACAGATTGGTCTTTGTCGCACTCGAATGACTAAAAACACCAATTTTTTTCCCTTTTAAGTCCTTCACCCCCTTCCATTTGTTTTTTTGCAACCACACTATGTTAAACACATTTTTAGGATAGATATCATAAATAGCTCGGATCTTTTCTCCCCGACTTAAAGTAATGAAAAAAGACCCGGGATCTGTAAATGCAATATCCGCGTGTTTGAGTAGCAGATTTTGCATAGCCACATCTCCACCATTCCCTGGCAAATAGATTAATTTTATATTTTGATCAGCAAAAAAATGCTTGTATTCATCAACAAACAAATTAACACTCTCTGTAATAGGCCTACTCCAACCAGCTAAAATGATGGTATCCAAATTTGGTTGCGCCCAAGATACGGGCAACCCAAATGCTGAAACTGTCCATACAATGAAATTTCTTTTATTCATCAACACCAATTTAATCTAAAAGGCCGTTGCACCATCGGCTGTGGTGCCGCTCGGTGAGCTGTCAAATTACAAGGTTGCGCTCCGCTAGCCTTGTAATTTGACAGTTCGCTAGAGCGGCGTAGCCGTTGGTGCAAAGGTCTCCTTAAGATAGATACTAACCCACCCCTGCCTAAAGGCAGGTGATTCCTAGAGCTAGTACCTCTTGTCCGATGCAGGGGATAGAAGTCAAAACACAAATGCCGCGTCCTCATGAAGTGCTCCAATCGAAATGCTTATCCAATATGATTCAACATTGAAGTTTTTTGTAAAATGACCCCAGCAAAAAACAACCAACCTAAGCGATAGTTTTGGCTAAAAACCTGCAAACAAATCAATCTGTCTAGACTCTTAATTTTCAACCAAAAGTTGACTATTTGCCAACCCATTAAACCAAGGACAATCCACGACAGAAAGGAGTTATTAAATTGCAGTAGTATCCATGCAGATAAAATTAAATAAATTAAATAGAAAACTCCTATTACTGATCGGACCATTCGTCCAAAAAAAATAGCTGAAGTCCGAATCCCTATTTTTTTATCATCCTCAATGTCAACCAACGCGTAAATGGTGTCATAAGCTAAAATCCAAGCGAAGTTAGCCATAAACAGCAACCATGCCGTCGGAGGTAAACTCATAAAAATTTTCCACCAACTTACATGTTCACCAAGAATTGACGAGTAGGCCATAAGTATCCCAAAGCTGAACGCTAATCCCAAAATCGCTTGTGGACAATGCATCCATCTTTTAGCAAAAGGATAAACGATAAGAATGGGGACCGCTAAAACCGCCATGAAAATGGTGGCTGGAT
>JASGCH010000205.1 GCA_030054245.1 Gammaproteobacteria bacterium
CATAAGGCTAAGGCCTGGGTTATGGCGGTGCTTAAGTGGAGTCCAGGGGTTTTTAAATGATAATAAACAAAGTCTTCAGCGATTTCTAGATTTTCTTCCCACGATGATCGGCCGGTATCGGTGCTAATGCCCAGAGATGCTAATTTTTTTAGTAGAGAAGGAGTTGGATAGCGACCGTCTGACTGATGGTAAGCGACATGCAAAGGCATGAGTTTTAAGCGCCTTACTTGTGGCTTACCTTCGGCTAAAACGCCATGAATGAGGACAGCCAACCTTCTGGGGGTGGCAAAAAACTCACCAAAGTAAGCTTTGGGGAATTTACTTTGAGAGCTTACTGCAGGAATAGCGTTGGGGTGGTGTGGATCATCTACAATCCATTCGGCTTCGTACAAGTAATTCGCTAAGATGCTGGCAAATTCAAGTCCTAAGGCATACACCGAAGTTGGCGGTAATTCTTCTATCCCTAATTCGACCAATAAACTCTTAGAGAGTGGTTTTGAAACGCTAGTTATATTCATCATCAAGTCAACCAACATTTGGGTGCTAAAGGAAAGCCTAAAGATTGTCGAGTGGCACTATAAACTTCGGCCACTTGTTTGGCTAGATTACGGATTCTTTGCATAAAATCACCGCGTTGGGTAACGCTAATGGCACCTCTGGCATCTAATAAATTAAAAACATGAGCGGCTTTTAAGACTTGTTCGTAAGCTGGTAGGGCTAATTTTTGTTGGATCAGTTGTTGGGCGGCGCGTTCGCAATGCCCAAAAGTTTGCCACAATTGGTCTGGGTCACTCCATTCAAAATTATAAGCGGACTGTTCGATTTCATTTTGGTGATAAACATCTCCATACAACACCTCCTGATTCCACTGTATTTGATATACACTATCAACCCCTTGTAAATACATGGCTAAGCGTTCTAAGCCATAAGTAATTTCTCCAGAAATGGGAAAACAAGCTTGCCCACCTACTTGTTGAAAGTAAGTAAATTGCGTAACTTCCATACCATTCAACCAGACTTCCCAACCAATTCCCCAAGCACCTAGTGTCGGGTTCTCCCAGTTATCCTCAACAAAACGGATATCATTTTCTTGTAAATTAAGCCCTAATGCTTCTAGCGAAGCCAAATATAAATCCAATATATCGTCTGGCGGGGGTTTTAACAACACTTGAAATTGATAATAATGCTGTAATCGGTTGGGGTTGTTGCCGTAGCGACCGTCTTTAGGACGACGGCTGGGTTGCACATAAGCTACTCGCCAAGGCTCTGGGGTTAGGGCACGCAAAAAGGTCGCTGGGTGGGAAGTTCCAGCACCCACTTCTAAGTCTAAGCCTTGCAATAATAGGCAGTTCTGATCGCTCCAGAATTTTTGTAACTGCAATATGATGGATTGAAAGGTAAGGGGGGATTCTGACATATTAGGGTAAATAAATACCTTCGCGGAAAATAGCGATTGACGGTGTGAGACCTTTGCAAAGGTCTGGTTTTAACCGGATTAGGTAAAAAGTTTCTAGCTCCTCGATTATAATCCAACTTCATAGTAGAGACCTTGGGACCTTGACTTTGCCGCTAAGCTTTGCACTTTGGTAGCTCGTCGAGCGGCGTAGCCAATGGAGCAACAGTCTTGTAACTGGTGTCAAGGTCTTATCTGGCGTACTGCACGCGAGTGTGCCGATGGCATGGGTATGGTGGGTGAGAAAAATGCCGTCATTCTTACCTAGACGGTTTTTGCAGGATTTTCCGAACATCCACTTACTAACCTGCTGGCTTGTAGCACCGAGTAGCTCAACGATTGCCGCCGTTCCTCGCTCCAAGCAGGAATTTCAGGTGCGAGGTTTTTCAGCCATTGCAAGGCTGGGAGGAGGCTGGTCTCCCAGTGTTTGGCGAGATTTTCCAGTGACATATCTTGGGGGTTTTGCAACCAGCGCAGGCTTTGGATCCCATGCCAGCGTTCAGGGAATTTCTGCTCCAAGTCTGCCCAGCCTAGACTCGGGTCTGCGTTGTTCGTGATCTTGCGGGCGGCCCACCAAGCCCAAGCGTCTGGAGGTATGGGAATAGAGGATCGCCTTGGCTAAACACTGCCAGCCCAGCTAAGGTATGCCCATTGCTGGCATCGATTCGCAACCGTTCCTGAACCTCGGGTGTTGCTTGACCAAAGTCTTGTTGCCACTGAGCGCGCTGTTTTAGTAGGGTGAGTCGCTGAAAACCCGCGGATAGGCTGGTGGGTGTTTCACTGGGTGTGGTGGTTTCACTAGGTGTCTGAAAACCCGCGGCATTGCGGTCATCATTGGGTGCACCGACGATTAAGCTCGTCCCCGCGCGTAGTCGCAGTGCCCATTACAGAACCTGCCAGAACCCGCGAACGCGGTAGGTTGCGCGGTTTCGAGACCAGTAACCCAATCGACCACAACATCAGCATCAGCTAGATTGGCATCCAAATCAATGGGTTGATAGTTTTTTATATCACTTTGGCGCAGTGCGTTCAGTACCTCCTGCGCCCGTGGGTGGTCCGCTTGCCTCGCCAAAAATTCTTCCAACACGCGCAAGCCTTCCTCACAGTGCTGGGTGTAGGCTAGGAGTTGAGCCAAAACCACGCGGCTGTGTGCGCTTGGTGTGGCATTCGGCGGCTTGGCGTAGCCAGCCTTCGGCTTCTGGCCAGTGCGCTTCACCTTGGCGCATGAGTAGCCGCGCCAGTTCAACGCGGCTGGTTTCGTTACTGGGAAAGAGACGCACGGTTTCACGGAGCACCCAAAGCTGTTGATCATTGCGTTGTTGATAGGCCAACCAAGTTGCCCAGAAGACCCACACAAATGCATTGTGTGGTGCCCAATCCAGTGCTAATTTAATGAATCATCCTAGTTTTTACATAGTCTGAACACCAAGGTCTGGGTATTTAAGACCGTTGCACAACCTTGGTGAGCTGTCAAAGTACAAGGCTTAGCAGCACGCAACCAGCGGAATTTACTGGGGTGATCATTCGCTGGTGAGTACTGCATAACGCAGTAATTTGACAGTGCAACCGGTTGTGCAACAGTCTTTAT
>JASGCH010000206.1 GCA_030054245.1 Gammaproteobacteria bacterium
GGTCGCGTGGAAGCCTTGCACTTTGACAGCTCACCGATCGGCACCAGCCGATGGTGCAACAGTCTTAGGTTATGGGATGCTCCACCAGCGGAAGAACTTATCAGTAAATTCCACCGGTTGCGCTCACCCCAGCCTTGTAATTTGGTAACATGCCCGAGGTTATGTAAAGGTCTTGTTCTATTCAAATTTTAAGCCACGGTTATCCCTAAGTCAAAAGAATTCAAACAGCCGAGTAGAGCCCTTGTCGAATTTGCTAGGGTAACCTAGGGTTCAAATTCCAAGGTCTTGAATGTCACTTACAAGAGCTAGTTTATTTTAGTTCTGCTTTAGCTCCAGCGTCTTCTAGTTTTTTCTTGATAGCCTCAGCGTCGGCCTTGGAAATACCTTCCTTAACATTTTTAGGCGCTCCATCGACTAAATCTTTAGCCTCTTTTAAGCCTAATCCAGTAATTTCTCTGATGACTTTAATAGTTGACACTTTGTTGGCACCCGCACTCATTAAAATAACCGTAAATTCGGTTTGTTCTTCGACCGCGGCAGCGGTCACTGTTGCCCCACCTGCGGCTGGTGCAGCCATTGATGCGGCACTTACTCCAAATTTTTCTTCTATAGATTTAACCAAATTATTTAACTCGAGAACGGTCATAGATTCTAGTTGAGTTAAAAATTCTTGTGCATTAAACGACATGGATAGTTTCCTTATTAAGTTAATAAATAATATCTAAATATAATCGACGGATTTGACTGTAGCAAGACTGTTGCAACATCGATTTCACCGCGGTTACACTGTCCAATGACTGCGTCATGCGGTTCACCTCTGGATGAACACTCCGTAGATTCCGTTGGAAGCATTACCCCGTTTGTCAATTATGGCAACTCACGGTATAAAGGTATTTTTCCCTAAAAATCCACCAATTAGCCTCCAACGATCTCCCTTTAAACTCTTACCAAAAATCTTTCTATTCTGAAAGATCTAACGAAAAAACGCAACCCCACCTACTGTCTATGGTTTGCGTCCCTAAAAAAAATTAGGCTTGTGATTCTGTAGCCACCGAATCTGCTGATTCCTGGCCTGTTGATTCTTGGTCTGCTGATTCCTTGGCTTTTGCCAAAGCACCAACTACCGCTGCCAGTCGAGTAATAGGAGAGTTTAATAAGCCACAAAGTTGAGCCAAAAGCACTTCTTTGGAAGGTAAATTGGCCAATACTTTTATTTCCTCAACTGTGAGGACTTGACCTAAATAACTACCTGACTTCAAAACTAATTTCTCATTAGTTTTAGCAAAATCGGCCAATACTTTAGCCGCCGTCACCGCATCGCTCGAAAATCCGTAGATTAAGGGACCTCGAATGCGCCCAGCTATTTTGGCAAACGAACTATTCACCATACTCCTCTTGACCAAAGAGTTTTTATAAACCCCCAACTTCACTCCAGATTGTCTGGCTTTCACGCGTAATTCGTTCATCTGTTGAGAACTTAAGCCTCTATACTCAGCAATGATCATTGATTGTGATTGTTGGCTAATTTCGTAAACTTGGTTCACGACGCTGAGCTTAGCTTGCCTTTGTTTGTTGTCTTTAGGATCTAAATTCTTCATATATTCTTTATTCTTATGTTGCCTGATGAAGGGAGATGAAAGGAATCACTTCCCCGATTGGCCTCACTGCTGGGCAGGATTATTTAAGCTCAATAAGTCCACGCGCACCCCAATCCCCATGGTTGAAGACAAGGCCAATTTGCGTAAATAAGCACCTTTGCTACCGGCCGGCTTTGCCTTGTTTAGAGCACCAATTAAGGCTAACAAATTGGCTTGCAAGGATTCATTACCAAAAGAACATCGACCGATAGTCGAATGCACTATCCCACCTTTATCCGCTCTGAATTTAACCTGACCCGCTTTAGCGTTTTTCACAGCTTGCGCCACATCTTGAGTAACAGTCCCTACTTTGGGATTTGGCATCAACCCTCGAGGACCTAGTATTTGTCCTAGGGTTCCCACCACGCGCATCGCATCCGGTGCCGCTATGATAATCTCAAAAGGAATGTCTCCTCCTTTGATTCTATCTGCCAAATCCTGCATACCAACCACATCAGCACCCGCTTCTAAAGCTTCTTGAGCTTTATTTCCTTGAGCAAATACGGCTACCCTAGCGATTTTACCGGTACCACTGGGTAAGGATACGGCACCTCGCACCACCTGATCAGATTTACGCGGGTCAATGCCTAATTGTACTGCAACATCAATGGATTCATTAAATTTGGCATTGGCACATTCTTTCGCCAAATCCAAAGCTTCCACCAAAGAATAAGTCTTTTTACTGTCCACTTTACCAACCAATAATTTCCTGCGTTTCGTAATTTTTGCCATATTCAATATAAGTTTTATACACCATTATAATTCATCTTCTCTATAGATTTCCCTTAGAAGACACGATTAAAATATAAACTCTAAAGGTTTCCTCAAGCGATCAGCATCGCCTATTGACCAGAACTACCCAAATTTAAGACCATTACACCATCACACCATCAGTTTTACCACGCTTACACTTGTGAATTACTACACTATGTGGCGCCATCTCTTAAAAAACTTCGAGGATGCGCAAAGCTCCGCCTTGCGATTATGCAAGAACACTCCCTGAGGTTGTACTACAGTCTTACAGTGTTCATTTTTTAATTTCCCTCGACCGTAACTCCCATAGAACGCGCGGAACCAGCAATGATTTTTTTTGCACTCTCTAAATCCGTAGCATTAAGGTCTTTCATTTTAACTTTAGCAATTTCCTCTATTTGTGCACGCGTCAACTTGCCTACTTTTTCTATATGTGGTCTAGCTGATCCCTTTGTCAGTTTTAAAGCCTTTTTAATCAAGACGGTAGCCGGTGGAGTTTTAATGATAAAAGTAAATGATTTATCAGCAAATGCAGTGATAACCACAGGTAAAACCAGTCCCACTTCCATGCTTTGGGTTTGTGCATTAAATGCTTTACAAAACTCCATAATATTTAAACCCCTTTGACCTAGTGCAGGACCTATAGG
>JASGCH010000207.1 GCA_030054245.1 Gammaproteobacteria bacterium
CATCTTGCGGTAAGGTTTCTGCCAGCAACACACCGATATGAGCATTCAGTTCATCTATATCGCCTATCACATGGATGCGCAAGTGATTTTTGCTAACTCTAGCGTTGTGTACCAATCCAGTGCTCCCATCATCTCCTGTACGCGTTACAATAGCGGTCAATCTGTTTCCCATAATGCTTCAAGGGTTGATAAAAATATAAAAATTCTCGTCATCAAAAAAAGACCTTGGCACCTACGGCTGATGCCACTCGGACGAACTGCCAAAGTACAAGGCTAGCGCGGTCGCCCCCAGCGGAATTTACTGGGGTGATCATGGTGGGCGCAATGGATAGCGCAACGAACTGAGGCACATACATAACACAGTCATTGGACAGTGTAACAGGTTGTTCAACCGTCTTAAAAGGCTATTGCACCGTGAGCTGGTATCATTCAAGGCAAAGCTTTGCCCACCCGCGGAATGAACAAAGTGTTCATCTAGAGGTGAGTACCGCACCATGCAGTTTTATAGCAGTATAACCGAGGTGAGCCGAATGAAGGGCAATGGTCTTTCATTGGTCTTTCATTGGTCTTTCAAGGTTTTAAAGCTGGTAAAGGCACGGGTAATCATTCTTCTTTGTTCATTATTATAAATTCTGGGAGGAACCATCTTGTCCAAAACTTCATTCGATAAGAACACTGCTTTGTTATTCAAGATTTCAGGTTTAATCCATTTGTCACTACCAGCGACTGGGCTCGGATAGAATACTTTGTTGGTATCGTTAGCCGAGACTTCAGGCCGTAGCCTATAATTTATAAATTGATGGGCTTGAAGCGGATTTTTAGCATCCTTTGGTAAAACCATCACATCAAAAAACAATACCGCACCTGTTTCCTTGGGAATGAGTGCCTGAATTTTAACACCATTCTTCGCCAATTTAGCTCGCTCAGAAGCGATTAATATATCACTGGAAAAACCCATAGACACACACAATGACCCAGATGCCAAATCGTTGATATAGCCTGAAGATGAAAAAACTTTGATATTTTTCCGAACCCCTGCTAATTTCTTCCATATACTTTGAATAAATTCCTGATCTATCATGGCATTGATTTCACCCGTATGCACCATCATAGCCTCCATGATATCATTTCCAGAATCTAAAAACGATATCCCACATTTTTTTAATTTATCGGCATAAACGGGTGAGAAAATTAATTCCCAAGGGTTCTCAGGCAAGGCTTGCCCTCCCAAAGCTCGTTGCACCTTATCAACATTGATGCCTACTGTCACATACCCCCAAAACCATGGTATCATGAATTTATTTTCAGGATCAATCTTGGAAAGTTGCGCCATAATCTTGGGATGAAGATTACCGTAGTTAGAGATTTTAGTTTTATCCCAAGCTTGCAACAACCCCGCTTGATTTTGCAAATAAGCCCAATTGGCACCCGGCACCACGATGTCATACCCTGAATTTTTTGCCACCAACTTAGCGTGCAAAGTTTCATTGGTGTCAAAGGTATCGTAGCGCACTTTCACGGCAAACTCTTTCTCAAAATTACTCACCGTATTGTCAGCAATATAATCTGACCAGTTGTAAATATTAAGAACCCCCTCGCCTCGTGCCACTAGCCCCCAAGCACTCAACCACATTAGCAGGTACCACTTGTTACATAAAAATTTGAACATCATCTGAAAATAAAAAAAATATCTTCCATATCTTCCATATCTTCCATAAGAAAGACCTTTGCACACCAGCGGGGTTGACTCAGGATAACCCGTACAACCAAGCCATTGTACAATATCGAACACCATAAAATCGAGCGAGCCTGCTCATTCCCTTATAATGGACCCTAGCGATGCGTTTTCTGGGGGTACCCGAACCTACTCGACTTAGATCGCCAAATGAGGTTTTGCAACAGTCTTAACTTTATTCAAAGAATAATTTTTGCAACCATAATATCGGGTTTATGGGTGGATTTTGCCCTTTAGACGCGCGTGATTTAAGTTATAAACCAATTGAATTGAGGAGAGGAATTTTGAATAAAATATTTTCTGATGCCAAGCAAGCCTTAGCTGGTATCATCAAAAGTGGGCAAGTGTTTGCCGTGGGTGGATTTGGGGTTTGTGGAGTACCTGAAGCCTTGATAGACGCGGTTTTTGACGCTGGGATTAGTGATTTAACCGTTATTTCTAACAATGCCGGTCTGGATGGGATAGGTTTAGGAAAATTACTAGCCGCCAAAAGAATAAAAAAAATGATAGCTTCTTATGTGGGTGAAAACAAAGAATTTGCACGCCAATTCTTAGCCCAAGAGTTAGAAGTCGAACTAACCCCTCAAGGCACTTTAGCCGAGAAATTGCGTGCTGGAGGAGCAGGCATACCAGCCTTCTTTACTAAAACGGGGGTAGGGACGGTGATTGCTGAGGGTAAAGAAGCACGCCATTTTAATGGTCAAGAGTATATTTTGGAACATGCTCTGGTGCCCGATATTGCTTTAGTAAAAGCTCATACCGCAGATCATGTTGGAAATCTACGATTTAGATACACTGCTAGAAATTTTAACCCTGCAGTAGCCATGGCTGGCAAAATCTGTATTGTAGAAGTAGAAAATTTAGTACCTAATGGTGCGATTCACCCCGATGATGTCCATTTGCCGGGAATCTATGTTCATCGCATAGTACACAACCCCCATGCCATCCAAAGAATTGAATATCGTACCGTAAGATCAGGAGAATAAATTATGCCTTGGAATCAAAACGAAATGGCCGCTAAAGCCGCCTCGGAATTAGAAGATGGTTTCTATGTCAATTTGGGTATTGGTATTCCCACACTGGTGGCAAACTTTATTCCCAAAGACAAAGAGGTTTGGTTGCAATCTGAAAATGGACTTTTAGGTGTAGGTCCTTTTCCTCTCGAAGAAGAAATTGATCCCGATTTAATCAATGCTGGCAAACAAACCATCACTACCCTTAAAGGTTCGGCTGTTTTTGGAAGCCACGAAAGCTTTGCTATGATCCGGGGAGGAAAA
>JASGCH010000019.1 GCA_030054245.1 Gammaproteobacteria bacterium
ACGCAGTAATTTGGCAGTGTAACCGCGGCGTAGCCGATGGTGCAACAGTCTTTATTGAGTATATGCGAAACCAGCAAGCGGAAGCAAAATGGATAGCGCAACGAACTGGGACACATACATGACGCAGTAATTTGGCAGTGTAACCACGGCACCAGCCGTCGGTGCAACAGTCTTGGTAATGAAAAAGCCGACGAGGACGTCGGCGCTCCCAGGGGCGTTCCCAGGTAAAAAACTGTTGCGCCATCGGCTGGTGCCGCTCGACGAGCTGTCATACCTGGGAACGCCGACATCCTCGTCGGCATTGGTAAAAAACTGTTGCGCCATCGGCTGGTGCCGCTCGGTGAGCTGTCATACCTGAGACCTTTGCACAACTCCGGCGAACTGCCAAAGTGCAAGGCTTAGCAGAGCGCAACCAGCTGAATTTACTGGGGTGTAAATGAGCTGGTGAGCACCGCATAACGCAGTAATTTGGTAGTGCAGCCAGCGGCGTAGCCGTCGGTGCAAAGGTCTCTACCTGGGAACTCCGACGCCCTCGTCAGCATTGGTAAAAGACTGTTGCGCCATTGGCTGGTGCCGCTCGACGAGCTACCAAAGTACAAAGCTTCAGCGAACGCAACCAACGGAATTTACTGGGGTGATTATTCGCTGGTGGGCGCTCGTTGGTTTCGCATATTGAATGCGAAACCAACGAGCGGAAGCACAATGGATAGCGCAACGAACTGCCGAACATACATAACGCAGTAATTTGGTAGTGCAGTCGCGGCGTAGCCTTTTGGTGCAAAGGTCTCTTATCGGAAATGAAGTTGGTTGCGCGTCCCCTCCCGCCTTATAATGATGACAGCTCACCGAGCGGCCTAGCCTTTGGGTGCAAAGGTCTCTAAAGAGTTTTGTTTATGGATGTCTTATCTTCTGAATCTATTCAAGTCATTAAAACCACCTTGGTTTTAGCCTTATACACGACTTTTTTTTTACAAATCCTAGCTCTGCCACTGGCTTGGTGGTTAGCCCAAAAAACCAGCGTGTTACGCCTTTTCATCCAAACCTTGGTGACCCTCCCACTGGTCTTGCCACCCACGGTTTTGGGGTTTTACATTTTGGTATTTTTAGGTCCTTCTGGACCCCTTAGTTCACTCATCGGCCAATTTGGTCTGACGACTTTAGCCTTTAGTTTTACGGGGATATTAATCGGTTCTATCGTCTATTCCTTGCCGTTTGCCATTTTGCCGATTCTCACCGCTTTCCAAGCACTTGGCAAAGCACCTTTTGAAGTAGCCGCCACCATGGGCGCATCTCCTTGGTATGCTTTTAGAACAATAGCCTTACCTTTGGCACGCAATGGCATTCTCACTTCTATGATTCTGACATTTGCCCATACTTTGGGAGAATTCGGGATTGTCTTGATGATAGGTGGCAACATTCCGGGTAAAACCCAAGTGGTTTCCACACAATTGTTCAACTTGGTCGAATTATTAGATTATCGCCAAGCCAATATCTTAGCGGGTGGTATGCTCATTGCCTCCTTTTTTATTTTATTCGGACTGGCGGTTTTACAAAAAAACGCAAGGGAGCGGGTGTACTGAATATCCGCTGAATCTAAGACCAGAGACTGTTGCTGTTGCGGCGTAGCCGATGGTGCAGTCGTCTCGACGCATTCACAATTTGACCATAATATGGCGAGCTACGGTGTAGTCTTCTAAGGCATACATGGACATATCCTTGCCATAGCCTGAGGCTTTTAGCCCGCCATGTGGCATTTCATTGACGAGCATAAAATGCGTGTTGATCCAAGTGCAACCGTACTGCAAACGCTTTGATACACGCAAGCCTCGCGCAATGTCATTCGTCCACACGCTGGAGGCCAGCCCATATTCTGAATCATTGGCCCAGCCCACCACTTGGTCTTCGTCGCTAAAGCGGGTAACTGAGACAACGGGACCAAATACTTCTCGTTGCACGATCTCATCTTCTTGATTGGCACCTGCAATCACCGTAGGTTCATAGAAAAACCCCTTGCCAGATCGGATTTTTCCACCACAGGTTACCTCCATGTGCCCGGCCATTTGTGCCCGCTCTACAAAACCGGCAACTCGGTTGCGTTGGCGATCCGATATCAAGGGACCCATTTCAACACCGTCTTCATCCTGCATACCGACTTTGATAGTTTTTACCGCACCAGTGAGTTCTGCCAGCAGTTTGTCGTGTATTTTTGCTCCTGCATAAATACGACAAGCGGCGGTACAGTCTTGTCCCGCGTTGTAATAGCCAAAGGTGCGCACCCCTTCAACCACTGCGGCAATATCGGCGTCGTCAAACACAATCACAGGCGCTTTGCCACCCAGTTCGAGGTGAGTACGCTTGAGGCCAGTGGCAGCTGCCGCTAAAATTTTGCGACCGGTTGAGATATCGCCTGTCACCGATACCATGCGTACGCTGGGGTGTTCTACCAGCAATTGACCCACGCCAGCACCTCGGCCACAAACCAGGTTGAGTACGCCTTTGGGCAGAATGCTGGCCGCTAACTCACCAAATAATAAAGCGGTCAGTGGTGTTTGCTCACTTGGCTTTAACACGACGGTGTTACCTGCGACTAGGGCAGGTGCTGTTTTCCAAGCCGCCATGAGCATAGGATAGTTCCAAGGCGCAATCGAGGCCACCACACCGATAGGGTCACGGCGGATAAAACTGCTATGCCCCGCGAGATACTCTCCCGCCACAGGACCATGCATGTTGCGAATAGCTCCAGCAAAGTAGCGAAAACAATCGGCAATGGCTGGAATCTCATCCCCTAAGGCACGCGTATAGGGCTTGCCACAATTGAGTGATTCAAGCTTAGCAAAACGCTCAGCGTTGGCTTCGATGCAATCCGCCAACTTGAGTAGCATAGCGGATCGCTCGGCAGGGGTGGTCTGTGACCATGCACTATAGGCTCGGTTGGCGGCGGCCACAGCGCGGCTGAGTTGCTCTGTAGAGGCCTCACGCACCTCACATAAGACTTCACCCGTAGCGGGGTTAAGGATTTGTTCAGACATACCTTCGCCGCCCACGAGCTGGTTATCAATCAGCATTTGGGTCGGCAATGTCAAATTTTCAGTAGAGTGTGGGTTCATACTATTTCCAATCATGGTCAACGCGTGCTTGGTTCATCACTGCGCGTCAACCAATACGCAGTGATGATAGGAATAAAAGTCATGAGAATGATAAATACAGCAATCACATTGGTTACAGGCCGCTGACGCGGGCGAATGAGCTCTTGCAACATCCAAATAGGTAGCGTACTTTGTTGTCCCGCTGTGAAAGTGGTCACAATAACTTCATCAAAACTCAGTGCAAAAGCCAACAAGGCTCCAGCCAGTAAGGCTGATCCCAGTTGCGGTAACAATACATAACGGAAGGTTTGCCAAGCGTTAGCCCCCAAATCCATGGATGCCTCGACCAGTGAAGGGCTTAAGCGTCTGAGTCTGGCGACCGCGTTGTTGTAAACCACCACCACGCAAAAGGTGGCGTGCCCAATGACGATCGTCCAAAAACTAAAAGGAATTTCAAAGGCGTGATAACTGGATCGCAACGCCAAGCCGGTTATGATCCCCGGCAAGGCAATCGGCAGGATCAACAACAAGGTGATGGTATCACGCCCAAAAAACTTATGGCGTGCCAAGGCCGCCGCCGCCAAGGTGCCCAACACCATAGCGATCAATGTCGCCACGCTCGCTACTTTGACCGAAAGCCATACCGCACTCCAGACATCTTCGCGCCCTAGCGCGACAGAAAACCACTGGGTTGTCAAAGCAGGCGGCGGAAACACATAACTTTTGTCCTCGGCACTAAAAGCATAAAGCACGATGAGCGACAGCGGTATATGTAAAAAGGCAATTGCCCCCCATGCCGCTACCTTGAGTGCCAGCTTGGCTTTGGGTAGATTAACATCAGAGCGCATCGAATGCACCTTTGCGTTTAGCCAGCCATAGGTAAGCGGCAATGATGACGATAGGGACCAACGAAAATGCGGCGGCAAAAGGCACATTGCCTGCCACCCCTTGTTGTCGATAAATCACTTGGCCAATGTATTGCGTAGAGTTACCAATGACTTGGGGAATGATGTAATCACCCAAGGTCAGCGAAAAAGCAAAGATAGAGCCCGCGGCAATACCAGGAACCGACAGTGGAATAATCACTTGACGAAACACTTGTCCAGGAGTTGCGCCCAAGTCGGCAGCAGCTTCTAGGCATGAGGCAGGAATCCGCTCAATACTAGCCTGAATCGGCAAAATGACAAACGGCAACCACATATAGACAAACACCATAAAAGTTCCTGCGGGAGAGAAACTCAGTGAATTTCCACCAATCGAGGGAAGCGATAAAAACGCGTCCAAAATTCCCTCCATGCCAAGGGCGGCAAAAACCCAAGCGATAGCTCCCTCTTTGGCTAACAAAAGCTTCCAAGCATAGAGACGCACCAAATAACTGGACCACAGGGGCAACATGATGGCAACATACAGCAAAGCCTTTTGGGTACCACGAGCGTACCGTGCCATGTAATAGGCGATGGGAAAAGCGACTAGCGTTGACACCAATGCCACCAAGATCGCCATCACCACCGTGCGAACAGCCACATCTAGGTTGGCAAGTTCAAACAATGCTACAAAATTGCTAAACCCAAACTCGTAAACTATTTGGCCGCTAAAGTCATCTAGTCGAAAAAAACTATTCGCCAATAAATGAAGCAACGATCCAAGATAAATCACGGCAAACCACAACAGCGGTAGAGCCAAGAGAGTCAGCGCGAGCCACCCACGACGGCGATACAACAATCCTGTTATGCGGTCTGCCCAAGTCATATTGAGCAAAAGCTTTGTGCCGGCACAGCATTCTCTGCTAACGGGTGAACCGCCTGTGCCGACCAATCGAGACCCACCTCATCACCCGGCTTGGGGCAGTTTTGCCCGCTGGCTACTGCGATGTCGGCCACTAAGGTAGTACCTTGGCTTATACAGCTTACACGCCAATGCGTACCAAAATATTGCGTCTCTTGTACTTTGCCTTGTAGCCGTCCAGTACCACTGGCGGATAGCACAATTCGTTCGGGGCGTAGCATCGCACAGGGTAAATCAAAGAGATTTTTAGCAACATCTCCGCTCAGTACATTAGCGGCACCAATGAAATTCGCCACAAAGATGGTTTTTGGCATTTCATAAATCGACTGCGGGTCAGCCACTTGTTCTAAGCGCCCATGATTAAATACCCCAACACGGTCGCTCATTGACAAGGCTTCGTGCTGGTCATGCGTCACAAAAATAAAGGTGATCCCTAGCTTGCGTTGCAAGCTTTTGAGTTCATACTGCATCTGCTCGCGCAACTTCAAATCCAAAGCCCCTAAAGGCTCATCTAACAATAGCACCTTAGGCTCGCCAATTAAGGCGCGAGCTAAAGCCACGCGTTGCCGTTGCCCACCCGAGAGCTCTGCAGGTTTGCGCTCAGCAGTATGCGCCAACTGCATCGTGTCTAGCAATTCCATCGCACGCTTTTTTTGTGTGCGGGCATTCACACCGCGCACCCTGAGTGCAAAAGCAACATTTTGCACAACCGTCATGTGCGGGAACAAGGCATAGTCTTGGAATACCGTGTTAACTGGGCGTAAATGCGGCGGCAATTGACTCACATCATCTCCATCAATCACTATCACCCCGCTGGTAGGCAAAGTAAATCCACCAATCATCCTCAAACAAGTGGTTTTTCCAGAGCCAGATGGACCCAGCAAGGTAAAAAACTCGCCTGGTTTGATGTCTAAAGACACACCACGCACCGCATGAACCGCTTGCATTCCCGTGCCAAATATACAAGATACATTGACCAAACTCACTGCCAACGCAGATGAAATACTCATGGCTCTAGACGATAAATCAAAAAGAAGCGTCGACTCATCCGTCAGGGTTTACCTGCGGAGGTGCCCTAGTTAAAAGACTGTTGCACCATCGGCTGATGCCACGACTACACTACCAAATGACTGCGTTATGTATGTGCCTCAGTTCGTTGCGCAATCCATCTGGGCTTCCGCTCCCAGCGAATGATCATCTTCGGAAATGAAGCTGGTTGTGCGCGCCACTCAAGCCTTGTACTTTGGTCGCTCATGGAGCGGAACCATAGCCGCGCGGTTACACCTCTGCGAGCTATTCTCGCATATACTTAATAAGCCAGACCAACAAGCATTATAACAGCTCACCGAGCGGCATAGCCGATGGTGCAACAATCTTTGGTTAGTTATCAGTAAGCTTTAGCGACCACCTAAAACAGCGATGTAGTCTGATACCCACTTGTGATAGGGTACACATTTGTCACCTTGTGTGCTACATTTGGCAGTAGGGGTTTTCCAAAACGAAATGCGCTCAAAGTCGTTAAAGCCTTGACGGGCGCATCCCGCATCCGTTAAAAGTTTGTTACCCTTACAAGCAGAGGGCACTGCCGGTACAGAACCAAACCAAGCAGACAGATCCCCCTGGAGTTTGGGATTCAAAGAATGCTCCATCCACATATAGGCACAGTTTGGATTTTTGGCGCTGACATGCATCATGGTGGAGTCCGCCCAACCTGTGGCTCCTTCAACAGGAACGGTAGTCGCAATAGGCGCTTTTTTGCTACCCAAAATATTGGCTTGGAATTGCCAAGATCCTGACGCAACAACGCCTTCGTTGGTGAAGTCATCTATCTGCACAAAAGCATCGTGCCAATACTTACCCACGATCTTGCGCTGGCCACGCAACAAGTCAAGCGCGGCTTTATATTGCTCTTCATTCAACTCATAAGGGTCTTTGATGCCAAGTGCTGGGTTTTTCTTCATCAAATAAAGCGCGGCATCCGCGATATAGATAGGACCATCAAACGCTTGGACGCGGCCTTTGTTGCTTTTGCCATCAGGCAAGGTTTGTTCTTCAAATACAACCGACCAACTGTTGGGTTTTTTGTCCCCAAACACTTTGGTATTGTACATCAGCACATTCCAGCCCCACTGATAAGGCACACCGTAATGCGTGTTGTTTTCATAATGCCAAGGCGCTTTTTGCAAGCGGGGATCAACGGTTTTATAGCTTGGTATCAGGTTTACATTGATGGGTTGAACTTTATTGCCACGAATTAAGCGCGTGGAAGCATCCCCTGAGGCGGTTACCAAATCAAACCCACCTTCGTTCATCAGCGCCACCATCTCATCAGAGGTTCCAGCTGTTTTTACATTGACCATGCACCCGGTTTTTTTCTCGAAATCAGTTACCCAATCAAAATCCTTGCTGGTCGCTCCGCGTTCAATATAACCAGCCCATGCAACGATATCAACCCTCCCCTCGCCCTTACCCAAGGCTTTGTGCTGTGCCATGATGGGCGTAGTAACGAAGGATGTTACCACTAGAGCTACTATGACTTTTTTTAAAGCATTCATATATATTATTCCCCAAATTGAAGTATATAAAACAACCGCGGCAACCTGAGACCTTTGCATCATCAGTTTCACCGCATAACTTCGTCCTTTAGTAGGGTAGCCGCGGCAAACTCGATGGCGCAACAGTCTATCAAAAAAGTAAGTTTACACCATTTTTGGTAGATTTTTGCCCTATCAAAAAAATATTTTTATGCGTGGATTTTTTGTAACATTCGTTCATTGATAGCTGGAGTAGGACCGTTGCATCGAGCGACGCGCCGATGGTTCAACGGTCTTGTTGGGATCACTTCTTGGCTGGTGGCTTAAAGTTTTCTATTATTAATCGACTGAAAGGGGGTGGGCTGGGTTTCTGTGGCGGTTGGTTATTCGTAGCTTTCATTTTTAGTTCCTCTAAATTGATAATTTCAAATTTTTGTACTTCCCTTGGTTGTATGATTGAGTTCATAATGTATGGGGTGGCAGATAGTACAAGGAATACAATAGAAAGACCGTTGCACGAGAGGCATAGCATATAGTGCCACACTCTCGATCACTTCTTGGCGGGTAGCTCCACGCTTTCTCTTATTGATCGACTGGGGGGTGGGCTGGGTTTAAGGTTTTGCCCCTGTGGTGCTTGGTTTTGCCCCTGTGGCGGTTGCTTATTCGTGTCGTTCATTTTTAGCTCCCCTAAATTGGTAATTTCAAATTTTTGTACTTCGCTCGGCTGTATGATTAAGTTATGAATGTATGGAATGGTCGATATTACAAGGAACACAATAGATGCGATTATAAATCCTTTGGCTATGAATAAATTGCGCAATTTTCTATGGTTACGCTCAGCATTGTTGAGCACTTTTCGCGTATTCAGAATCGATGTAATCGTGCATCTCTTCCTCTGAAATTACCCTTGCATCCTTTTCTGATTTCCCGACGATGTCCATATAATACTTTTGAAGGTCGTCACAGTATTTTTTTAACTCATTAACAAGAGGTACTCTTATATATACATACTTATATCCCCAGTATGCCCTTGTAAGAAACCATCCTGCTCCAATACTGGCTATGACAGTAAACCCTAAAAAGATAAGTTGGAACCATTCTGACCCATCGAATGGACAATCAATTTCTTTGGCCACAACGACAAAAACCCCACCGACTACAGAAATTATTCCAAGCGGAATCGCCATCGAATTGTCAATTTGATGATGCCGTTCGATTTCATGGAAATAATGTTTTTGATAAAATTCATGAAGGTTCATAAGGAGCCTTTTGCATAAAATCCCTTTCATTTAAGGGATACGAATCCTTGAACATTTATTTTAAAAATGCTTCAATTTAAGCGAATTATTGAGATGGGGTTTTCAAAAAACTGGTCCTATTTACATAATATAGCTACATGGGTATTTCTACATTTTTAGCAGACCGTTGCACAAATAGTCTCGAATATCCCAAAAACTACAAAGCCTTAATGCCTCGCTCTCGCGTTCTAATGCGATAAATATCTTCTAATTCATAGACAAATATTTTTCCATCCCCAATTTTTCCGGTGTATGATTTTTCCAAAATAGTGTCGATAACTTGGTCGACAATTTCGGCGGAAACCGCGACTTCTAATTTAATTTTAGGCAAGAAATCAACTAGATATTCTGCCCCCCTATATTGCTCTGTCTGTCCCTTTTGACGCCCAAATCCTTGTACTTCAGTTACCGTGACCCCTTGGATACCAAGGCCTACCAGAGCTTCGCGCACTTCTTCGAGTTTAAAAGGCTTTATTACCGCTACAACCATTTTCATATTTTATATCCTAATTCTAAGACCGTTGTACAGCCTAGGCTGAGCTGTCTTAATGACAAAGACCATTGCACGAGCTACCCTCATAACCGATTAGCAGTAAGTAGCCGCCCTCTCGATCAGCATACTCTATGACCGCTCCCATCAAAAATGTGTACCTTGTCACATTGCCAATTCAATTTCACCGAATCGCCTACTCGTGCCTTACATACCCCTGGAAGACGCACCACCAGCTTCCCAACTTCAGTTTGTACCGCTAAGTAAGACTCTGGACCCGTCGGTTCCACCAAACTGATAACACCCGCCAAACCGGCATCGCTCAAATAAGCATCTTCTGGTCGCAACCCGTAAGTCAATTGGCTATCTCTAGCTTGGGCTACCATTTTTTGCTGTAGGTCATTCAAGTTGATAGGATAACCATTCTCTAAACCATAGCCATCAGAGATCCGGCGTAATGGTAAAAAATTCATCGCCGGTGAGCCTATAAACTCGGCGACAAATTGAGTCGCTGGGGTATTGTAAATATCTTCTGGGCTCCCCAATTGCTGGACCATGCCGTCTTTTAATACGGCGATTTTATCACCCAAAGTCATAGCTTCTACCTGATCGTGGGTCACATATACCGTCGTGGTTCTGGTATTTTGGTGTAGTGCTTTAATCTCTGCACGCATTTCCACTCGTAACTTGGCGTCTAAATTAGACAAGGGCTCATCAAATAAAAATATCTTAGGACTTCTTGCTAAAGCTCGTCCCATCGCCACGCGCTGTCTTTGCCCCCCTGATAATTGTGCCGGTTTGCGTTGTAGCAAGGGTTCAATCTGTAACATTTTGGCTACTTCTGAGATTCGCTGGATTCTTTGCTCTTTTGGAATTTTGCGCATTTCCAATCCAAAAGCAATGTTTTGTGCCACGGTCATATTGGGGTACAAGGCATAGCTCTGAAAAACCATAGCTATATCTCGGTCTTTACAAGGTAAATGCGTAATATCTAGGCCATCTACATAAATATGACCCTTAGTTGGCAACTCTAATCCAGCGATGATAGACAATAAAGTAGATTTTCCACAGCCTGAAGGTCCCACTAAAATCAAAAACTCCCCCGACTCTATATGAATATCTATACCTCGTAATATAGGTTGTGCTTTATAAAATTTTTCAACCGATTGTATAGATAAGGTACTCATTGCACTTTTTTAACATTAGAACAATCCTTGCAAAGCCACGGAGAATCCAAGTAACACCGTATATTTTAACCCTTAACAGCCCCAGCCGTTAATCCACGCACAAAATACCTCCCAGCAAATATATACACTAACAAAGTGGGTAACGCGGCAATAATCGCCGCCGCCATATCCACATTGTATTGCTTCACGGCGCTGGTGGTATTCGCTAAATTATTTAACCCTACCGTAACAGGTTTATTGTCGGCTCCAGAAAATACCACACCATACAAAAAATCGTTCCAGATATTGGTAAATTGCCAAATCAAGGAAACCACTATGATCGGCGTAGAAATCGGCAAAAATATGCGCCAGAATATTTGTAAAAAATGAGCACCATCTAAAGTCGCCGCTTTGACCAGCTCATCGGGAATAGCTACAAAATAGTTCCTAAAAAATAAAGTCGTGGTAGGAATACCCGCTATGATATGTACCAAAATTAAACCCCATAGAGAGCTCGCCAACCCCAAATGACCTAGCACTTGGCTCATAGGTAATAAAACCACCTGCATAGGCATAAAAACACCAAACAACATCCCAGCAAAAATCATATTGCTACCCGGAAATTTCCATTTGGTCAATACAAAGCCACAAATCGAGCCTATGGCGGTGGATATCAGTACTGCTGGGACCACCATCTGAATAGAATTCCAAAAATAGGGTTTGAGACCTTTACAATCTACACCTGTACAAGCCGACCCCCAAGCGCTTTCCCAAGCTTGCCAAGTAGGATTGTGAGGAATAGACAATAAATTTCCCATACGCAACTGATCGGCATCTTTGAAAGAAGTTACCAACATCACATACATAGGTAACAAAAACCACAAAGCAAACAATGCTAAAATACTCCATAATAACCAGCGACCAAAGGTATTCTTACTTAGGTTCATGATTTTGTTCGCAATTCAGAGTATAAATAAGGCACCGCAATAGCCGCAATGGTCAACAACATAACCATCGCACTGGCTGAACCTAAGCCAATTTCTCCACGCGTAAAAGCCATAGTGTACATAAAAGTGGCTGGTACATCCGTAGAAAACCCTGGTCCTCCACCGGTCAAAGCCATCACCAAATCAAAACTTTTAATAGCCAGATGGGTAACCACAATCAGCGTGCTAAAAAACACGGGGCGCATAGCTGGTAACACAATACGCCCATAAAGTTGCCAAACAGAGGCTCCGTCCACTCTAGCGGCTTGGATGATGGAATTATCAATACCCCTTAACCCAGCCAAGAACAAAGCCATAACAAAACCAGCGCTTTGCCAAACACCTGCAATCACAATGGTAAATATAGCTTTGTCTTGTCGCACCAACCAATCAAACTGAAAATCCGTCCATCCATAGCTTTGTAGCAAATGTTCAATCCCCAAACCTGGATTCAAAATCCATTTCCAAGCCGTTCCGGTAACAATGAACGACAATGCCATGGGATACAAGTAGATGTTGCGCAAAAGCCCTTCCAATCGAATTTTTTGGTCTAGTAATATAGCCAAAAGCACTCCGATGGCCATACTACCGGCAATAAACAAACCCCCAAATACCGCTAAATTAACAAAAGCCACGCGAAACCGCTCACTTTCCAGCAATACGCGGTATTGTGCCAAGCCAACCCACTCGTAGTTAGGCAAAAGTTTAGAAGCCGAGAACGACAAATAGCCATTCCAGAGCATAAACCCGTAAACAAACAATAAACTCAGGAGAAAGAATGGCGAGACCACCAGTGCGGGTAACCACCGTTCGATGAAATTTCTAAAAGAAGAGGGTAATTGAGTAGTCAATTTGTATGTTTTTTTCAAAAAAAAGACCGTTGCTCCCTAGGTTTCACACCGCCAATTACACGCGGTATCTCAAGACTGTTGCACCAGCCAATGGTGCAACAGTCTATTCACAGCCATCCCCCGCTGGCGTTCCCCACGAGGTACCATCTAGGGCTTTATTGAACGCAAGATAAGCGAGTAGCCTTTGTTTAGTGTTGGTTGTCATTTTTTCTAACTCAGTACCAACAGCGGCTGGGTGTTTGGTGCCTGCCGAGCCATCAAATGTAGAGTACAAACACTTATTTGCCAGAGACGATTGCCGTTGGACTTCCTTTGCAGTCTGAACATCGGTGCTACCCACGGTCAAAGTTTTTTGCATACCTTTCGCGTACTGCATAGCGGCGGCACGCTGAGCCCCATTGGTATAGTTGGCGACGATGTACGCCTCGATGTCGTCGCGCACTCCATTGGTATTGGCATCGGTGCCTGTGAGGGTATCACCGCGTTCGAGCTTGGGTATGGCGCCAGAAGACTCTAGCGCCACAACTTGCTCCTTGGGTGTCTGAGCCTCAGCTCCACAACCCACGAGTATTCCCAATAGACATGTCATAACAACCAGCTCGGTCATTTTATTTTTTGGCCAACGCTTCGATCTTACCTTGTGCTTGTTTGCTAGCACAAAGGAGATCACTATTTTTAAAATTGAGTGTTTCATAATGTACTGTAGTTACAAAACCTTTTATCTGCCAAATAATCAACTGACTCAATACCTCAAGTGTTTAAACCTAACTC
>JASGCH010000208.1 GCA_030054245.1 Gammaproteobacteria bacterium
GCTACTGCACTGCAACGAAACCTGTATCTGACTAAAAAATTGATTGAATTAGGGCATGAGGTCGCCTGCCATGGATTAAAATGGATACATTACCAAAATATCGCTGAAGACACTGAAAGACTACATATCCATCAGGCAGTTGACATCCTAAAAAACCTGATTGGAAATAAACCTTTAGGCTGGTACACTGGCAGAGATAGCCCACAAACCAGAAGTTTGGTCGCGGAATTGAGTGAAATTGCCTACGACAGCGATTATTATGGCGACGACCTACCCTTTTGGATGAAGGTCCTAAAAAAGGATGGCACGCCAACCCATCAGTTGATTGTGCCTTATACTTTAGATTGCAACGATATGCGATTTTCCTTGCCGCAAGGGTACTCTTATGCTGATCCCTTTTATCAATATATGAAAGACTCGTTTGATGTTCTCTACGAAGAGGGTGATCCAGATGGGCAAAATGCTCCTAAAATGATGAGTATCGGGATGCATTGTCGATTGCTGGGAAGACCAGGTCGGATCGTGGCTCTGCAAAAGTTTTTAGACTACCTACAAAGTAAACCCAATGTCTGGGTGGCTAGGAGAATTGACATTGCCGAGCATTGGCGTAAGGTCCATCCTATCACTTAAAAAGACTTCTAGCGACCCTGCTTCGAAATGAACCCGATGGTGCCAAAGCCCTTGTTAGATCAACCAAAATACCGGCTATTTTTATTAACCCTATTCGTAAATGAAGTTAAGCTTAGCAGAATTTAATTCAGCGCCTCGCGCAGTAGCCTTATTGGCTTTAGAAAGTTTGTTTGAAAAAACCCCTTGGGTAGGAGAACAAACCGCCGAGCATCGACCTTTTCATTCTTGGACTGCGTTATATACATTTATGGTGAATTTGGTTGCCAAAGCACCCAAAGCAGTGCAGATGGACTTATTATTAAGCCATCCGGAACTGGCCACTCCACTGGTTAAGCAATTAACCGCAGATTCGGTTCATGAGCAATCAACCGTTGGATTTAATACATGTACTGAAGCAGAACTTGCCGTCTGGAGAGAATTAAATGCCTCTTATCGTCATAAATTTGGCTGGCCCTTTATTCTGGCGGTAAAAGGACCTAGGGGACTGGGACTAGCCAAGCAAGACATATTATTATCGCTACAAAGAAGAATTAAAAATCACGCCGATTTTGAATTTGCAGAATGTTTACGCAATGTATTTCGTATCGTCCAGCTCAGAATGCCCACTAAATTTGATTACTCCCCTGACGAGGGTAATGCTATTTGGGATTGGCACGAAGAGTTAAGCCAATTCAGCGATGAAGGCTTTAAAGAAAATGGGCAACTAACCGTTACCTATTTAACCCAAGCACACCGGGCATGTGCTGACTACATCATGAAAACCATGCTCCAAGCTGGTTTTGATGAAGTGTATATAGACGCGGTTTACAATGTAGTCGGAAAATACCACGGTGCCTCTAGCAACTGTAAGTATCTACTAACCGGCAGCCACTATGATACGGTGCGCAACGCCGGTAAGTATGATGGTCGTTTAGGTATTTTTATTCCTATTCGTTGCGTCCAAAAGTTATCTCAAAGCGGCACTAGAATGCCCTTTGGTCTTGAAGTGATCGCCTTTTCCGAAGAAGAAGGACAACGCTTTCCAATCACTTTTTTAGGGTCAAAAGCCATTACCGGACATTTTCCTGCGGAATACTTAAAAGCTCGAGATTCTTCGGGCGTTACCTTGGCTGAGGTCATGGAGTCTGCCTCCTTGGATATCCGAAGCATAGGTGCTTGCCAAAGAGACCCTCAAAAATATTTATCTTTTGTCGAAGTCCATATTGAGCAAGGACCCATTCTAAATGAATTAAACAATCCCCTAGGGATTGTGACCTCTATTAACGGGTGTGCGCGTTTTTTAGGACAAGTAACTGGGGTACCCTGCCATGCCGGCACAACCCCTATGTTAAGGAGAAACGATGCTTTATGTGCACTAGCCGAGTTGGTTTTGTATGTTGAGTCTAGGGCTAAATTAGATGCTGATTCGGTAGCTACCGTCGGACAACTCGAAGTGCGGAGTGGCTCCATCAATGTAGTACCTGGGTCCTGTCATTTTTCTTTAGATGTTCGCGCTCCCTCTGATACACAAAGAGACGCCTTAATAGACGATATAAAAAAACAAATGGCACTCATAGCGATTAACCGAAAAGTAGAGTTTCAATTGAATGAAACTCTGCGTATGCCGAGTGCACCTTGTGACCCCACTTGGATGACCCAATGGGAACGCGCCGTCAAATTAACGGGATCACCCATTTATTATCTTCCAAGTGGTGCTGGTCACGACGCCATGCAACTTGCCCACCTACTTCCACAATCGATGTTGTTTGTACGCGGCGAAAATTCTGGTATCAGTCATAACCCTTTAGAGTCCACCCATGCCGATGATATTCAATTGGGTTATGAGGCCTTTATGAATTTACTTATCAATTTAAACCAAGAAATTCTCCAGTAAATTGTCTTCTTATTTTTCATTCACCTTTTTATCGTATGAAAAAACTTGCCACTCTATTGTATTTAACCTTAGTCGCCGGAGCGTGCTTCGCTCAGCAGCCGATTAAAATTGCCCACATTTATAGTAAAACAGGTCCCCTCGAAGCTTATGCCAAGCAAACGCAAGCTGGATTATTGATGGGCTTTGAATATGCCACCCAAGGAAGCATGAAAATAGCCGGCAGAAAAATTGAAATCATTGAAAAAGATGACCAAGGAAAACCTGATTTAGGAAAGACCTTACTGATTACAGCTTATGCCGACGACAAAGTAGATTTAGCCGTGGGTCCCACTGCCTCTCCCGTAGCTTTGGCGATGTTGCCCGTGGCTGAAGAATACAAGAAAATTTTATTGGTTGAACCCGCCGTTGCCGATTCTATAACCGGGGAAAAATGGAACCGATATATTTTTCGTACCGGTCGCAATAGTAGCCAAGACGCCATTT
>JASGCH010000020.1 GCA_030054245.1 Gammaproteobacteria bacterium
GAGCGGAATCGTGATGGATAGCGCAACGAACTGAGACACATACATAACGCGGTAATTGGGTAGTGCAGTCAGCGGCGTAGCCGTCGAAGCAAAGGTCTCACGCAGTAATTTGACAGTGTAACCGCGGCATAGCCGATGGTGCAACAGTCTTTCAGGTAATTCTATAATTCTAAAGGAGACCCCGGATGGAACGCCATACCGAACTTGAACTGATCGACCAAGTGCTCGATCAGCTCGCAACCAATACACCACACTTAGCCGATAAGGGTGGCTCTGCACCTGTGTCACAGTATAATCGACGGGAGCGGCTAGAACAGGAAATTAACACTGTATTTCGCCATTTTCCCATCGGTCTGGCACATGTTGATGAAATCCCTAATGCTGGAGACTACATCCTGCGTAACATAACCGGCATCTCGGTGATTGTCATACGAGGAACCGATAATATTCCGCGTGCGTTTCTCAACGCCTGCCGCCATCGTGGAGCCCAGCTACTCTCGGAACCCAAAGGCAATGTGCGAGCTATTTCGTGTCCATACCACGCTTGGACCTACCGGCGCGATGGTTCATTAGCCCTAATACCCGGCAGTGAAGGCTTTTGCGATTTAGATAAGGATCATTTTGGCCTAGTCGCTTTTCCTAGCATTGAGCGCTATGGCATTCTCTGGGCAACCCTGACACCCAACACTACCATCAACTGGGAACAATGGTTTAACCCCCTGGATAAGGAACTTAGCGACCTCGATATAGCGGCTTACCAAGTGTTTTCTGTACGCGAAGTAGAAGTTGCCGCCAATTGGAAAGCCATTAACGACTCCTTCATGGAAGGCTATCATTTTCGCATCGTCCACAAAAACAGTGTAGCTCAGTTTTACTGCGATAACCAAGGTGTATTCACTCCCATGGGACCGCATTATAGATATTTTTTATCCAATCGTAAGATGGTCGAACAAAAAGATATTCCACGAGAACAACGCAAGTTGCGTCCTAACTGCCTAATGGTGTACCAAGCTTTCCCCATCACTTCAGTTCAAGTATTACCTGACCACCTGTTTATCCATAATATTATTCCTATAGATACTAACCGATCCATAGCTCGTAATATCATGCTGATTCCGGACTCCTCAAAAAACCACAAAGAAGTCTCATACTGGGAACGCAGTAAAGCCATGGTGCAAGATGCACTAGACGAAGACCACACAGCCGCCGAGGGAGTGCAACGAGGTATCTCATCCGGGTTAAACCCAGACCTAGTGTTTGGACGATTTGAACAAGGTATCGTCCACATGCACCAATATATCGACCAAGCCGTGGCTGAGCAATTTCGACCAGCAACGCAGGGGTAGTGCAAGCGCGACCCTCACAGGCATAGCAGGCAAGGCTGACTGCGAACAACAGCTTGGCCGAAATAGACGGTTGGGATGCGATTGGGTATCAATGGCCATTAGCCGGTGGTGTTTGGTGCAACAGTCTTTTGGTGAAACAAGGCTGTTGTGGCTACGCCGCGATTACACTGCCAAAGGAGGACGATGTTATACGGTTCACCCCGATCATTTGAGTAAATTCCGCTGGTTATGCTAGCACTCTAGCCTTTTAATTATGACAGCTCGCCGAGCGGCGTAGTCGATGGTGTGTGCATCGCGGTCTTAGGATAGGGATTACAGAAAAACCCGAAGCCTAATTTACATGATGACAGGCTATTTGTATTCCTTGGAATTGCCTAAGATTGGGAGATTCTTGTTTACAAATGTCGGTGGCGTATTGGCAACGAGGGTGAAAGGTACAGCCTGAAGGGGGTTTGATAGGGTTGGGTACTTCCCCATAGACTTCTTGTTTATGAGATTTTTTGAGGCTAGGGATAGCGCTTATGAGCATTTTGGTATAGGGGTGTTGTGGGTTGGTAAAAACCGAAGCACACGACGCCAATTCGACCAAACTACCCAAATACATAACGCCCACTTCATCGCTTACATTGCGCACAACGGATAAGTTGTGTGAAATAAACAAATAACTCAATGCGTTTTGTTGTTGCAAATCTTTCATTAGATTAAGAACTTGTGCTTGTACACTGACATCCAATGCCGAGGTGGGTTCGTCACAGATCAATAGTTCCGCGTGAGATGCTAGAGCACGGGCTATAGAAATTCTTTGTCTTTGTCCTCCGGAAAATTGATGAGGGAATTTGGGAGCATCGGTTGCACTGAGCCCCACTAGCACCAATAACTCTTCAATTCTTTGTTTTATTTCGGACAGATTGGACAATAATCGATGTTGAACGATGGGTTCTGCGACAATTTTGTGGACTGTCCAGCGAGGATTGAGGCTGGCGAAAGGGTCTTGGAATATCATTTGTAATTTTTGACGCAATGCGTGGCCTTCTTGACTCTTTAAAGTTTGATGCAAATTCTGGTCGCGGTACCTGACTTCTCCGTGGCTTGGTTGGTACAGTCCAGCCACTACTCTGGCTAAAGTACTTTTACCACAACCAGACTCTCCTACCAAAGCTAGGGTTTTGCCTTTTTCTAGGGTAAAGCTCACCTCTTTGACAGCTTTTAGTATTTCTTTGGGCTTTTTCTCAATCACCCTAGTTAGCCAAGGAGCTGATACATCAAAATGTTTGCTTAAGTTTAATACTTTGATAAGCGTAGGGTTGGCCGGATTATTTGTTAAATTGTCCATTATTTAGAGCTTGTTAGCCAGCAATGCACTTCGTGGTGGTCTTCAAAATAAGTAGCCATTGGTAGATGGGTACATTGATTCGTAGCATAATCACACCGTGGTTTAAACGGACACCCCTGAATAAGCTCATTAAGCCTAGGCATATTACCTTTGATTTGCGTTAATCTATATTTCTCTCCAGACGGAGCTTGCAGATCGGGTATAGATGCAATCAAGGCTTGGGTATAGGGATGTTTGGGGGAGTTTAAAATGGTGTCAACCTTAGCTATTTCTACCACCCTGCCGGCATACATCACGGCGACTCTATCGCAAATTTGGGCGATAACTCCCATATCGTGGGTGATTAACATAACGGCGGTTTTTCGTGAGCGACAAATATCTTTTAACAAAGAAATGATTTGAGCTTGTACACATACATCTAAGGCAGTGGTTGGTTCATCAGCCAAAATTAAGTCAGGCTCACTCGCCAAAGCCAAAGCAATGACTACGCGTTGACGCATTCCTCCAGAAAATTGATGAGGATATTGGTCAAGGCGTTCTTGGGGGGCTGGTATTCCCACATCTTTTAATAGGTTCAAGGCTTTTTCTCTAGCTATTTTGTATTCTAGAGGAAAATGCGTTTGTATGGTTTCAACGAGCTGTTCTCCTACCGTAAACAAGGGGTTGAGCGAGGTTAAAGGGTCTTGAAATATGGCGCCAATGGATTTCCCTCGTATGGTTCTAAATTCATTCTCAGAGTATTGATCTATCCGTTTTTGTTTAAAAAAGATTTTTCCTCCCGTCATTTTTAAAGGGGGGTCTAACAGCCCCATCACGGACAGTCCGGTCAAAGATTTACCTGCTCCAGATTCTCCGACAATACCCAAAATTTCTCCTGCATGGAGGGTTAAGGATACATCATTCAATGGCGTAAATGTTCCTAATCGGTTGGTAAATTGTACGCGCAAATGGTCTATCTGTAAGAGTGTCATGGGAATAAGAATATTCGATTAGAAAAACAAGCGTTTTAAGATAGTAAGACTGTTGCTCCATTGGCTGGGTGTACCGGGCTATTCTCGCATATTGAGTATATGCGAGAATAGCCCGCGTTATGCGGTACTCACCAGCGAATGATCATTTGAGTACATTCTGCTGACGGCGATCGCGGAAGCCTTGTAATTATGATCGCTTACCGAGTGGCATCAGCCGTCGGTGCAACGGTCTTGCCTAAGTTCAGTGAACGGCCGTGTAAGAGGTTTCAACGGTTAGAGGTGGGCACATGACCTAAAGACTTTTTATCCTTTATTTGGCAGTGTAGGTTACCGAGGGTGCAACGGTGTTCGTTCACTAGCGTAATCTAGGGTTAAAATAGTCTCGTAACCAGTCTCCGACTAAATTGACAGATACCGATAAAATAACCAACATCAGACCCGGGAAAATAGCAATCCACCATTCTCCCGAAAATAAAAAATCGTTTCCAGTACGAATAAGTGTACCGAGTGAAGGGGTGGTTGGTGGCATTCCTACGCCTAAAAAGGATAAGGTGGCTTCAATGATGATGGCGGTCGCCACTTGAACTGAAGCAAGAACCATGACTGGAGTTAATACATTAGGTAAAATATGGCTGATCATAATATACAACGGATTAACGCCAATAAGTTTGGCCGCTAAAATATATTCTTTGTTTTTTTCAATCAGGGTAGAGCCACGGACCGTGCGAGCATATTGAACCCAACTGCTCAAAGCAATGGAGACGATTAAAACGGTAAGTGCTAGGGAGCTATCTGCTGTCGGAAACAGTGCACGCCCAATGCCTGCGACTAATAAAGCCAATAAAATAGCTGGAAAAGATAACATCACATCGCACATGCGCATGATGAATACATCCAATATGCCCCCTATGTAACCAGAAATTAAGCCCAAGAGAGAGCCAATGACTAAAGATAAAATGACGGAAGAAATACTTACTATTAAAGAGATTTGTGTGCCGTATAAAATAGCCGAAAAAATGTCTCGCCCCTGATCGTCAGTCCCTAAGAGGTAGGATGGGTTGGCACCTTCTAACCAAGCAGGAGGTAATAATCCATTGTCTAAACTGATCTCGTTAGCCAAATAGGGATTAAACGGAGCAATCCAACGCGCACCTAAAGCTGAAATTAAACATAGTATAAACACTAGGCTTGCCACGAGAGCTAATTTCTGTTGTTTTAAACTATAAATAAACTGGCTTTGCCACCACCTGCTAAAGAAAGTATTAGGCATATTGATGTAATAAATAAAGACGGTTGCACCATCGGCTACGCCGCGGCTACACTGTCAAATGACTGCGTTAGGTGGTGCCCACCAGCGAATGATCATTTGAGTACATTCCGCTGGTTGCGCGCAACTTAAGCCTTGTAATTATGACAGCTTACCGAGCGGCACCAGCCGATGGAGCAGTAGTCTTCAAATAGTTAAGACTACTGCAAAGATCTGGTAAGAAAAACCGTTGTACTTTGGTTTCACCGCCGACAGCACCACCCAATGGCTACTGGTAGCAAAGCTGGCTAGGGCATGATGCCCGTTCACCCAGCAAAGCGTTTGTCGAGCCATATTTTAAAAATTAAGATTGATTGCGTAATCTTGGATCAATGAAAAAATAAAGTATGTCCACTACCAAATTGATGGTCACAAAAACCAGAGATACCAAACACAAATAAGCGGCCATCAACGGAATATCAGCGTATTGGATCGATTGAATAAACATTAAACCCATGCCTGGCCATTGAAATACGGTTTCGGTGATAATCGCAAAAGCGATTAAAGAACCTAGTTGAAGACCTATAATAGTGCAAACAGGTACTAAAGTGTTGCGTAGTGCATGACGATAATGAATAGCAACTGCCTTTAATCCGCGTGCTTTGGCAAATTTAATATAGTCGGAGCGTAATACTTCTAACATTTCCGCTCGTACTAAGCGCATGATCAGGGCAATTTGGTAAACCGCTAGAGTAAATGCTGGTAATATGACATGGTTAAGTCCATCTAGCGTTAATAAGCCACTGCTCCATTTGCCCCAAGATTGAACCTCACCTCTGCCAAAACTGGGTAGCCAACCTAAATAAACCGAAAAGACCAAAATTAACAAAATACCAATTAAGAAGGTCGGTAGGGTTACGCCTAAAAGTGAGGTGGCCATAATTATTTGGCTCGATATGTGTCCGTTTCGTAAAGCACAATATACACCCATAGGGATGCCCAGAACCAAAGCAAGAAGTGATGCGATCAGTACCAATTCAAAAGTTGCCGGAAAGCTTTTGGCAATCAGTGTAGAGACTTTTACCCCTTGACGCAGGCTAATTCCAAAATCGCCAACCACTGCATTGCTTAAAAAATAAGCAAATTGGACAAAGAAAGGGCGATCTAAACCTAATTCTTTGCGCAATAGAGCCATGTTTTCTGGAGTAGAGTCTTGTCCGACCATGAACACTACAGGATCACCAACATACTGAAATAAGATGAACGCCACAAAAGCTACCACCACCATCACCAATAGGGCTTGAATCAATCTTTGGAAAATATATGCAATCATACATGGGTTGGGTAAAAAATCGATGCACAATCCATTGCAAGGAGCCTATGTAGAATCAAGAGAAACGAGCTAAGTTGAGCTGACCCGGTTTCATAGCTAATCATTCAAAAAACCATTGCACCATCGATTGGGTTAGTGCGGTGGTGCCGACTAACGAAGGAATACATCTTGCTAGGTGCGAACTTCAGCTTGGTAGGTTGCAGGTAATAGGTAACAGGTCGCGATAGCATCGTCTTTAATCGGTATGGATAGTCAGTGTGGATTTTTGAGGACGATTAGAGGACGATTAGAGGACGATTTGAGGACGATTTTAGCATAAATCTAACTGGTAAATTCAATAATTTTTTGATCGACATTCAAAGTACTACCTTGCTGACTATGGATGACCTTGATTTCAGCATCTTTGGTGGCATACAAAACATTTTCCATTTTCATCGCCTCGATGACGGCGATTCTTTGACCCGCGATTACTTTCTGACCTACCTTGACGGCTAATTCGAGTAATAAACCTGGCATGGGTGAAATGATAAAATTACTCATATCTGGCTTAGATTTAAAAGGCATATACTGATAATAATCAGCCATAGTCGGTGATACCACCAGAGCTTCCAGACAAGCACCATAATGTTGTATCAGTAGTGCCATAGGCGTATTGGGTGAGTGCCTCTCAACTTGAGCTACAAAAGGCTGTCCATTCACTTTTCCAGAGATGCAGATGTGGCTTAGTCTAGAGTGGCTTTCTATTTCATATTTTTTAGAGCCAATGCGTATGGTGGCAATGGCTGGACTGTGGGTAGGTTCCTCAATAGTTACTTGGATGTATTGCCTTTGCTCACCTAAAGTGATAACCGTGTAGGTTTGTCCTAACTGTACTTCGTATCCTGGTAATTGACCGCTCATATTAGCAGTTCGTTCGCGTGATTTTCGACGAACAAACGCCGCCAAAGCTACCAGAAACATAGGGTCTGGATGTGAAAATCGATTGGGTTTGAATCCTTGAGGGTAGTGGTGGGCGATAAAATGAGTATCAAAATTTCCTTCTAAAAAATCTTGTTGTTGCAAAATGGATAAATGAAAAGCAATATTCGTACTTACTCCGCGAACTACAAAAGCATTTAAAGATTCACGCATTTTTTCAATAGCGCGCGTTCTATTTTCCGCATGTACGATTAATTTAGCCACCATAGAATCGTAATACATGGGAATTTCACCGCCTTCGACGACTCCTGTATCAATTCGTACGCCATATTGGGTTTGAGGGGAGGCCGCCGGCATGGTGGCTTCAGGAGGTTGAAAGCGCACGAGTCTACCCGTTGAGGGTAAAAACTGTCTTTCTGGGTCTTCAGCGTTGATACGGCATTCTATGGCCCATCCTTGGCATTTAACCTCATTTTGCGATATAGTTAATTTTTCACCGTAGGCAATTCTTATCATCCATTCCACTAAATCAAGACCCGTAATGGATTCAGTTACCGGATGCTCGACTTGTAAGCGAGTATTCATCTCTAGAAAATAGAATTGACGATCTCGACCCACCACAAATTCAACGGTCCCAGCACTTTGGTAGTTTACGGCTTTTGCCAATTGAACAGCTTGTTGCCCCATAGCCCGGCGCATTTCGGGAGTTACAAATGCTGAAGGGGCTTCTTCAATCACTTTTTGATGTCTTCTTTGTATAGAGCATTCCCTTTCGTTTAGGTAGAGCGTATTGCCATAGCGATCTGCCAAAATTTGGATCTCAATATGCCTTGGAGATTCGATATATTTCTCAATTAAAATGCGGTCATCTCCAAAACTATTCATCGCTTCATTGCGACAAGATAAAAAACCAGTTTGCACTTCTTGGGCATTAAATGCTATGCGTAATCCTTTTCCACCTCCCCCAGCAGACGCTTTTAACATGACCGGATAGCCGATTTTTTCAGCTTTTTCAACCGCTTCATCGGGTCCATTGAGTGCTTCATCAAACCCCATAATGGTATTTACCCCAGATTGTTTGGCTAAAATTTTCGAAGCAATTTTGTCACCCATAGCCGAAATGGAATGGTGTTTAGGTCCGATAAAAACCACCCCTTGGTCTTCACATAATTTAGCAAACCCAGCATTTTCGCTTAAAAATCCATAGCCCGGGTGTATAGCTTGTGCTTGGGTAGCTTTGGCGGCTTCTAAAATTTTATCGGCCATTAAGTAGGACTGCCTTGATGGAGGGGGACCAATAAAAAAAGTTTCATCTGCCATTTTTATATGCTTAGAATTTTTATCAGCTTCGGAATAAAGAGCTACCGTTTTGATGCCCATCTTATGGGCTGTAGTGATAATACGACAAGCAATTTCACCGCGATTGGCTATTAAAATTTTGGTAAACATAGTATCAAATTTAATGGATAAATTGACCAAGCCGTTGCCCTATTGAAGAGCCAGTGGCCGCGGCTTGGGTTTCAATGTGGCTTACACCGCCAAGTTACTTCGTTATCTGCTTCCCCTTCAAATACGGGTGCAACAGTCCTTACCTTGTAATTATGACAGCTCAGGCACAACGGTTTTGATTTCAAGTAGCCTATAAGGTCAAAAATGACCGTGGGTTGCCCCAGAATCTTTGGCAGAACCAGCGGTACAACGGTCTTTTGTATGAAGGCTACCGGGGGGTTCATAGAGCGATTCTATCAGTTTTTGGATGATAAGACTGTTACACCATCGGCGGTGCCGCTCGATGAGCTGTCAAGGTACAAGGCTTGAGCGCACCACGCAACCAGCTTCATTTCCGAAGATGATCATGGTAAGTACCGCATAACGCAGTCATTTGACAACCACGACACCAGCCGATGGTGCAACAGTCTTGGGATTATTATCAGAGAGTTTTGGGGAATGCGCCATGAGTAGCTTATCAACCTCGACCCACGAAGGGCATGGTAGTCGCCATAACGGTATGAAATAGCACATTGGCTTCCAAGGGTAAGCTAGCCATATATACTACTGCCGAACCCACTATAGAAACATCCATAACCGGCTCTATTTGGGTAGTGCCATTGGCTTGCAGAACACCTTGAGACATGCGCTTGGTCATTGGAGTCGCGGCGTTGCCTATATCAATTTGACCGACCGCAATATTATAAGGGCGACCATCCAAAGCCGCTGATTTGGTTAATCCGCTTACGGCATGTTTAGTGGCTGTGTATGCAATGGAATGAGGTCTCGGAGTGGTTGCCGAGATGGATCCATTGTTGATAATTCTACCGCCTTGAGGGTTTTGTGTTTTCATGTATTTAAAGGCTTCTCTTAGACAATAAAACATTCCATTTAAATTGGTATTGACAACTTGATGCCATAGAGCGATATCGAGTTCTTCTAATGGTATCGGCGGAGTTCCTATGCCGGCATTATTAAACAATAAATCTACCCTTCCCCAAGTCTGTATGGTTTGCTGAAATAACAGCTCAACCGATGAATGGACGCTGACATCGGTTACGATTACTTTGGCTTTATTGGGATATTCTAGATTATTCTGGGTCTCTTGGAGGGTTTCTAGATTTCTTCCAGCTAAAGCCAGCGTATAGCCAGCACTCGACAAGGCCATAGAAACCGCCCTACCTACTCCTGAGCCAGCTCCAGATATTACAGCTACTTTACTCATGATTTCTCCTTTTTCTTCTTTTTAACAGGTTTTATCGAAGTATCTAATAGAGGTAAACGCAATTCGATTTGTCGTTTATCAAGATTTACTCGGTAAATTTGTACAGACATAGGTGCTCCTATCTTATAGCATTTACCAGACTTTTTCCCGGTCAACTGATTAGTCACAGCATCGTAATTATAGCGATCATCATCCAAATTTGAGATATGAATGAAACCATCTACATACAAATCAGTGAGATTGACAAACAGGCCGTAAGCTAGAACTGAGCTTACTATGCCATGGTAAATGGATCCCAAGTGTTGTTGCATATATCGACACTTTAACCACGATTCTACATCCCGGCTGGCTTCCTCAGCTCGCCTTTCACGAGAGCTACAATATAACCCCAAATTTTTCCACAATGGTGGGGGGCTTGATGATTGTTTTCGAAGGGGATCAACCTCATCGGATAGAAAATCTGGCAAAGAGGGTGTGTAGGATTTATTCTTTAAGATGCTTTTTAATACACGATGTACCAGCAAATCGGGGTAACGACGGATAGGGCTGGTAAAATGGGTATATGCTGAATAAGCCAGACCAAAGTGCCCAATGTTTTGCGGGCTATAGACAGCTTGTTGCATACTTCGCAATATAGCTGTGTGAATATGAAGGTTATTTTTTTCGTTCTTGGTTTTATTGAGAATATTTTGTATGCTACGAGATTCAATAGGCGTTGAAAATTTTACGGAAATTCCATTGCTCTTTAATAATTCTTGGAGTACCTCGATTCTATCAAAACTGGGTTCTGCGTGGACGCGAAACAGCGCCTCTTTATGGTGCGTTAAGATCAAGTCGGCGGCGCAACAGTTAGCCGCCAACATCGATTCTTCTATCATCCGGTGTGACCAATTGGTATATTTGGGTTGTATAGAAATAATTCGCCCCAATTCGTCATACTCGATGGCGGTTTCTGGATTGATAAAATCTAAAGCCCCCCTGAGCATGCGAGCACTCGATAAAGATTGATAACACGCTTCTAAACATTGGATAGATAACCAATAGGTAGCATGTGTTGGATCGGTTGGTGAATTTAAGATATGTGGAACTTCCGTATAAGTCAGTCGAGCGACACTACAAATGATTGCCGGGTAAAACTGATAGGCTGTTATATCACCCTTTTGGTTGATAACCATATCGCAAACCATAACCAGTCGCTCCAAATGAGGATTCAATGAGCATAAATCATTGGATAATTTCTCTGGCAACATGGGGATAACCGAGCGAGGAAAATAAACGCTCGTTGCCCGTAGTAAAGCTTCTGAATCTACAGTAGATCCGCTGGGAACATAATAATCAACATCGGCAATGGCAACCAATAAACGCCAGTCAGTGGTGTTGTGCTTCTGACAAAAAACCGCATCATCAAAGTCTTTCGCCGTCTCTCCGTCAATGGTTACAAAGGGTATGTCGGTTAAATCAATTCGGAGTGTGTGTTCTTTGGGTGATATAAAATCAGGCAGTTTCTGAACGGCTCGATGGCATTTTTCGGAAAACTCGTGAGGGAGTTCAAATTTTGTCAACGCAATTTTAATTTCTATACCAGGATCTTCTATATCACCTAAAATACGGATAATTCTACCCAATAAGCTAGACTGCATACTGGGCGCAGAGATAATCTGAATTTCAACTACTTTACCTAAATTCTGGTGGGCATCACTTTGCAATAATTCTATATCTTGGCTATATCTTCGATCTTCTGGCGCCAACATATAGATTTCTTTTTCTTTCACGACTCGCCCTACCAAAATTTTTATCTGTCTATCGACAATCGAGGTGATGCGCGCGTAAGGTTTATTTTCCAGCATATAAAGTTGATATTCAACTTTATCCCCATGTAATATAGATTTCATTTCTTTTACGGGGACGAGAATCTCCTTATTCATCTCTAAGTTGACTATAACGCCGTGTCCATCTCTAAATCTACGCACAATTCCGACAAACATAGAATGGGTGGATAGGGATTCGCTACTAACTAAAGTTAGATTTTTTGGGGGCATAAAAAGAAGATGGCATGGATGATGTATTGGTATTGAAGTACAAAGACTGTTGCACCATCGGCTGGTGCCGCGGTTGTCAAATGACTGCGTTATGCGGTACTCACCAGCGAATGATCATCCGATTAAATTCCGCTGAGGGCGTACGCTCCAGTCTTGTACTTTGGTAGCTCGTCGAACGGCGTAGGATGGTACAGCAGTCTTTTTCTGGTAATTAGGGAGACTCATTCGAAGTTATGCAGTGGTCTTGTAGTATATAATAAACTTTGTAAAATGGGTTATTGAGTAACACGGCTATTTTTAGTATAACCCATTGAGCAGATATTTTATAGGTTTAGGTTGAGTTGGCCCAGGTGGCGGAATTGGTAGACGCACTAGTTTCAGGTACTAGCGAGTAAAATCGTGGGGGTTCGAGTCCCTTCCTGGGCACCATACCAAAATCTAAGTATAAAAGCAGGTATCGATGCTCACGCTTTACATATAGATGTATGCAAATAGCAACTTAAAGGCCGTTGCGCCATCGGCTGGTGCCGCGGGTACACCTCCGAGAGCTATTTTCGCATAGACTCAATATGCGAGATCAGGAGCGCCCACCATGACCATTTGAATGAATAAGTTCCGCTGGTTGCGTTGTGCGTGGAAGCCTTGTACATTGACAGTTCGCCCAATCTTGGGCTACAGTCTTGTAAATGAAATATTGACAATGCCCATTGAGCGGCAATGTGAAGATCGAAATGGTGCCCTCCACAGGAATCGAACCTGTATTTACCCCTTCGTACCACTACGATTTTCATCGCCACGAGTAAGATCATTGCACCGTTTCTACCCAAATTATAAGGCTGTACACAGCCAGCGGAATTTACAAAGTGTGCATTCCGGGCTAACCGCATAACGCGGTTATTGGGTAGCTCAGCCCATGGTAAAACCGATGGCGCAATGGTCTTAGTAAGGTGTTTGTGGTCTGGACTATACCTTGACCATGAGTAGCAATACTCGAAGG
>JASGCH010000209.1 GCA_030054245.1 Gammaproteobacteria bacterium
ATATCTAAGATCATGTCTAACCCACGGTTGTGGGTATGGTGCATAACTTCATGCACAAAATCTTGAGTTTTGTAATTAATACAATGATTGGCTCCATTTTTATAGCAGATCGAGGCTTTCTCATCAGTGCCAACTGTGCAATAGACTTCTGCTTGATAGTGATGAGCCAATTGTATAGCGGTGAGACCAATTCCAGAAGAGCCACCATGTATCAGGATAGATTCCCCCCTTTTAAGTTTACCTCTTTGAAATACATTGGTCCACACAGTAAAAAAATTCTCTGGTAATGCACAAGCTTGCTCAAGATTGAGATTGTCTGGGATGGGTAAGACTTGTGTTTCGGGTGCACAAACATATTCTGCATAGCCTCCCCCATTGGTCAAGGCACAAACTTGGTCGCCTACTGACCATTTTGTTACTTTTTCTCCCAAGCTTACTATTTGCCCTGAAACCTCTAATCCAAGTATGGGTGATGCGTCAGAAGGGGGATGGTATTTGCCCATTCTTTGTAAACAATCGGGTCTATTGACGCCGGCATATTTAACTTGAATTAAAACCTCATCTAACCTAGGTTTTGGTATCGAAGTAGAGTCTAATTTCATTACTTCAGGGCGACCTCCTATTCCGTGGTTGATAAAAAACATATTCGAGTTCATGTTATGAATTTAAAAAATAAGATTGGGTTACACCATATCTCGGGATTAAGAGTAATTTCTTTTGGTTGAACTATTGAAGCATAAAAATACTCCTATGAGTGCAAGGGGAATGGTAAGCCATTGCCCCATACTTAAGTTAGCGTATAGTAATCCTAGATGGGCATCTGGCTCACGAAAGTATTCGACTGAAAAGCGAGTTAAGCTATAACCTATTAAGAATAAGCCACTTATACGCCCCACGCGGTATGGTTTTTGTGTATAAACCCAAAGCACTATGAATAAAATAATGCCTTCAAAAAACATTTGGTAGATTTGAGATGGGTGCCGTGGTAAATTATCGCCACTTTTGGGGAAGACCATAGCCCAGGGGATATCCGCAGAAACCACTCGACCCCAGAGTTCTTGGTTTATAAAATTACCCACCCTACCACTAGCCAGTCCTAAGGGCACGCATGGACTGACAAAATCGGTGACTTCGAAAAAATGGATTTTCTTTTTATAAGCGTAAATCCATAGGGTAGTTAGAACACCTAATAAGCCACCATGAAAACTCATTCCTCCTTGCCAAACAAATAATATTTCAATAGGATGCGCTATATAGTAAGAGAATTGGTAAAACAAGCAATAACCTATTCTCCCGCCTAATATTACTCCCAATACACCATATACTAACAATTCATCAACCGAGCTGGATTGCCAAACAAGGGGTTTATTTACAAATGGTTGGTGTTTCAGCCTTCTATGAGCCAAGCTAATAAACAAAATGAAGGCTAGAATATAGCTTAGACCATACCAATGGATCTTTATCGGACCAAAAGCCAGGGCAACTGGGTCCCATTCGGGGTGTACTATCATAAGATGATGTAGTATAAATAAGATGGTGCAATAGTCTTTAAATAATGATAAGAACCTAAGCACTAATGAGTGTGTCCGGTTTTAATAGCTAGAAGACCGTTGCACAACCTCCACGAGCTACCAAAGTACAAGGCTTGAGTTGCGCGCAACCAGCGGAATTTACTCAAATGATCATTCGCTGGTGAGCACCACATAACACAGTAATTGGGTAGTGTAGTAGGTTGTGCCACAGTCTCGCTAGAGGAAGATGTTGGGGAGGCTATTTTTTAACATAGCTTGCCTCTTTTTTTAGTTGGTTTTTATAATAGACGATTGAGTATGGATTTAAAAAAGGAATTGAAACTTAAATACCCTGTGGTACAAGCACCTATGGCTGGTGCACAGGATGCAAAATTGGCGATTGTTATTTCAAATGCAGGGGGGCTGGGTTCTTTGCCAGGTGCGTTATTGAGTCCCGATCAATTACGATTAGAACTTAGTCAAATAAAAGAACAAGTGAGCGGTTCCTACAATGTCAATTTTTTTTGTCATCAACAACCCGATAGAGAAGAGCAAGAACAACAACTTTGGATCAGTATATTATTACCGTATTTTAGAGAATTAGAAATAAGTGTTGAAGAAATAAAGCCAACCATGGGACGGCTACCTTTTAGTTATGAGGTGGCTGAAGTATTGGAAGAGTTTAATCCACCGGTGGTAAGTTTTCACTTTGGGTTGCCAGAGGATAGGCTCATTCGTAAAATTCGAAGTTTGGGAAGTCAAATTTGGTCCACAGCAACCACCTTGGAGGAAGCCATTTGGTTGCAAACTAGGGGGGTTGATGCAGTTATCGCTCAAGGCCTAGAAGCTGGTGGGCACAGGGGAATGTTTTTGTCTAATGAATTAAACACACAACTACCTCGGCAAACCTTATTGCGGGAGATTTCAGAAAAAATAAAAGTCCCTATCGTCGCCACTGGGGGGGTCGCTGAGCCCTGTCACTTGGCTGAAGTGCTTTCGTCTGGTGCGGAATTAGCCCAAGTAGGGACCTTATTTTTGCTAAGTTCAGATTCTACAACATCTCCTATCCATAGAAGTTCTATACAATTACATCATCATACCACCGAACTGACTAATTTATTTACAGGGAGACCTGCGCGGGGGCTAGTCAATAGATTAATGCAAGAATTAGGTCCTATCAATCACTGCGTTCCCAAATTTCCTTTAGCGACATCGGCTTTATCTCCACTAAGAATGAAAGCAGAGCAACAGGGTAAATGTGATTTTTCACCGTTGTGGGCTGGGATTCATTATCGTAAATGTAAAGCTCTTCCTGCATCTCGTATATTAATAGAGTTAGCTGAAAAATTTTGCTAAAAAGACCATGGCACCCTCGGCTTTGCCGCCGACTTTGAATTAGTTGGATTCCTTGGCAAGTGTTATCCATTGCGGAGTAACTTTTATATCATGGGGGGTAGTGATA
>JASGCH010000210.1 GCA_030054245.1 Gammaproteobacteria bacterium
TAGATATAAGTTCTGGCAGTATAACATGCGCATTGGGATCTTTCGCCTCTTTGGCTCTAGTTGAAGCCAACCCAGAAGCATCGGTAGTATAAGCTTGGCATCGATTAGAAAAATAGGCCCCTGTCGCGGCTTCAAGCTTCTCAAACACAACGGGTTTCAGATTGAGTTTATTGGCGCGCGAATAATCTGTTAAATTCTTTTCGGTAGTTGTCCCCGATTGCACACAGACTGTGGAGTTTTTCAACTGCTTAGCACTGCTAATTTTACCTTTCGGCACCATAAATCCCTGACCATCATAATAGCTTACCCCAACGAAATGCAAGCCCAAGGAAGCATCTCGGCTTAAAGTATTTGTAGTATTCCTAGACAATACATCGACTTCTCCAGACTGCAAAGCCGCAAAGCGTTGTTGAGCATTAAGCGGAACAAATTTTACTTTATTGGCGTCACCAAGTACTGCCGCGGCTAAGGATTTGCAATAGTCCACATCTAGTCCGGACCAACCTCCTGAAGAATCAGCTTGTGAAAATCCAGCCAGACCCGTATTTACTCCACACACAACCTGATCTCTTTGCTTAATAGAATCCAGGGTTTTACCAGCCCAAGCAACACTGGTTAAGGTCATCAAAGACCCGACTAGCGTAGCCATCAACACAGGTTTTGTTAAATAGTTCATATTCATGAATTGATAAATAAAATTAATATGTCCAGACCAACCTCCGGGGTGCAAACTAACCGCATTTGATCCTGAATAACATCAGACAACCTTAAGACTGCTGCTCGAACGGCATAGCCGATGGTGCAATAGCCTGACCTCAGCAAGTTAACTGACACCTACATCATAACTCAGATGTGCATTATACCCCAATCTATCTAAAAAAATAAAAAAAATACTTTAATTTAGCAAGCCCCTATTCCATTACCTAGATTTGCAAATTTGCAGGTACTTTGAAGTCGTTGCCAGATAGCCCCATTCAAGAGCATCTGAAACAAAGGCATGCCCTATAGAAACTTCCGATACATAAGGTACATTCTTGACAAACTTAGGCAAATTCATTAAACTTAAATCATGCCCGGCATGCACCCTTAAATGATGGTCGTGAGCCACCTTAGCACAGCTTATAAATCTCTCTAAAATTTGGTTTTGCATTTCATGAGAATAATATACAGCATAGCTTTCAGTATATAGTTCAACACAATCATTACCAGTTTGCGCCAATAAACTCATTGTGTCTGGTTCAGGGTCCATAAAAATACTCACCCTGATACCCCAAGTATGGAGCAATTGGGTGATACTTTTAAGGTAAGCTAGATCATCGGGTAAATTCCAGCCATGATCGCTGGTAATTTGCCCCGGGACATCTGGCACCAAAGTAACTTGTTCAGGTCTGATTTTTTCGACCATCTCCATAAACAGAGGCACCGGGTTACCCTCAATATTTAACTCTTTTCCTGAATAATTCTGTAATACCTTCTTTAGATCCAATACATCTTGCCAGAGCATGTGCCTAGCATCCGGTCGAGGGTGAACGGTGATTCCATTGGCCCCAGCCGACAAACAAATGTCAGCCGCTCTAGTTACACTAGGATAGTGATGCCTCCGAGAATTGCGTACCAAGGCTACTTTATTTAAATTTATGGACAATTTAATCATAAATACCCAAATGACTACGAATTGCTACAGGCAAAATCCCAGCCCAAATTAGCAAAGAAACTGGTATTCTCACCAGTTTGTTTGGCTTGAGAACTCGAAGCCGTACCCATTTCTACCCTCTTAGCGATACCTTGCAAAATAGCGGCCATGCGAAACAAATTGTAAGCCATATAGAAATTCCAGTCAGCCTTTAGATCGGCGGGTGAAAACCAATTGGTTTGATCACAATACCAAGCAACATATTCGTCAGATAAAGGGATCCCAGCAGCCTTTAGATCAAGTCCAGCTAAGCCACGAAATGTTGCGGGGGGTATTTGCCACCCCATGCAGTGGTAACTAAAATCAGCCAGAGGATGACCTAAAGTTGATAATTCCCAATCGATAACTGCCAACATTTTAGGGGAAGAGTGTTGATAAATAACATTATCTAATCTATAGTCACCATGCACAATGCAGGTGATATCAGCCATAGCACTAGGGGGAATATTGTTAGGTAACCATTCCATCAGTTTATCCATAGCCTCGATTTTTTTAGTTTCACTCGATACATATTGTTTGCTCCAGCGACCCATTTGACGCACAAAATAATTACCCGGCTTACCAAAATCTTCTAGCCCTAAATTTTGATAATTGAGGTTATGTAAATTAGCAATCACCCGATTTAGTTCTTGATAAATAGGTCTTCTCTCTGCAAATTGAAGGTAAGGTAACGATTGTTCCCAAAATATGCGACCCTCCACATATTCCATGATATAAAACGCTCGCCCAATAATTGACTCATCTTCACACAACGCTAACATTTCTGGTACCGGAACACCTTGGTGGGCTATAGCTGACATTAACCGAAACTCCCGTTCTACGGCATGAGCAGAAGGTAGCAACTTATGTACCGGTCCAGGTTTTGCACGCATCACATAGTTACGAGTTGGCGACTGTAACCAATAAGATGGGTTTGATTGTCCCCCTTTAAACATACTCACTTTTAAAGGAGCGGAAAAGTTAAGTATATTTTTTTTTAACCAATTTTCCAAGGCAAGCACCTCAAATTGATGCTCCACACTCACTTCCCTAGTGCCATTTTGAGCTTCCATAAATTATTTATTTAAAATACCAACTATAAAAAGACCTTTGCAACTTATTTTACTCACCCATCACCATACCCTCTCTACGCAGATCGGCGCCACCGACTATACCCCTAGGAGTTACCCTAAGTGCCTGGATCCCACTGGTCATTTCTTGTAGTTTGACATTATGTCCCTTTTGATTAAGTTGCAGAACTGTGTCTCCAG
>JASGCH010000211.1 GCA_030054245.1 Gammaproteobacteria bacterium
CTGGTCTCGCATATATTCAATATGCGAGACCAGCAAACGCCCACCATGATCATCTTTGGCAATGAAGCTGGTTGCGTTGTGCGTGGAAGCCTTGTACTTTGGTAGCTCGTCGAGCGGCACCAGCCAATGGCAACAGTCTTGATATGGGATGAGGGTAGATTTGTTGAGCCACGAATGATTTCGTCATTATAAATCTATTAGCAACATCCAGGGAACTAGATCTTTGGAATAAGACCAAGTCTTCTCGTAGCATGGGTGCAACGAACTTAGGAATAGCAGTTTGGTGCTCAGGTGCCTAGATTGGGCGCTCTATTCCATGGAGGAGATCATTGTAAATTCCGAGTACCAGCTATACTTACAAGGTATGGAAGATAGAATTTTTCCGTTTTGTTGTACTTTTTATGGAGTTATTATGAAATTTGATTTTGAATCGTTTACCCATGTAGGTAAAAACCACCTTGAGTCTTTGGCTCACTTATCCCACCAAACGCTCAATGGTATAGAGCAGGTCGTGGAATTGAGTATCGAATCCAGCAGAGCCCTAATTTTGGATGGACAAAACCATCTGAATTCAGCGTTTCAAGCGAAAGACCCCCAACAATTGTTACAGGCTCAATCGAATTACTTTCAGCCGCTCACTGAGAAATTTATCAGCTATAACCAAAGCTTGTATCAAATTACCTCAGCGGCACAAAAAGAAATCTACAAAACTTTTGAAAACGCTTTTGCTGGTTTACAAGCTGGTGTTGCCGAAGCCGTGGACAAAGCTGGGCAAAATGCACCTAAAGGTACAGAGGCCGGGTTTCTAGCTCTGAAAACCATAACCAATGCCAGTCAATCCACTTTAGATACTGTACAAAGAGTGGTTAAACAAGCCAATGAAGTGACTGAAAATGGCGTAAACACGGTTTTGAACGCTACTTCTAACGCCGTTAAATCAGCACAGAAAAGAGCACAAACTAATTAAAACCGTGGTCGTAGCGCGAGCTGTCCTAATGACCCAGCGAGCGGTGATTCACCTAAGGAATTCTTTGTCCACTGGTGATTCATCGCTCTAATGCTGTCATGGGTTCGCCGGCTGTGTACCTAGAAGTTAGTGTTCTTTTGTATTAGAATAGGAGGGTAGGGTGGTTGCCAGCTCCGCGCTGGCGTGCCAAGCCTGCCTTGTGTAATAACTTTGTAATTAGGATTAGCCCTTTGGACGCCCAAAGGTGGAGCCGCCAAATTACAAGGCCTGGTGGTGTACTGCCAGTGAAATTTATTTAAATGAGACCTTTGCACCTACGCTTACGCCGCTGACTGCACTGCCAAAGTACAAGGCTTGGCGGCACACAACCAGCGGAATTTACTGGAGTGATCATGGTGGGCGTTCCTGATCTAGCATATTGAGTATATGCGAGATCAGGAACGAAAGCGCAATGGATAGCGCAACGAACTGAAGCACCTACATAGCGCAGTAATTTGGCAGTGCAGTCGGCAACAAAGCCGATGGCGTAATGGTCTCGTTTCTGTAACCCAGTAACTCAACCGACCGCGATAAAACCGCGGGAGAACAGTCTTAGGATTCATAGGGAGTGGTGCAACTTGTGTTGTTAAAAAATTCTGATTATTCGCGCTTTGCTAAACGGGTGCGCCGTAGTTTTGGAGATTATCTGGTCTTTACGCCTGAACGCATAACCGATATGCAGGCGATAGAAGCTCTATGGAATAAAATTTACGGCCTATTTCCTGGGGATGTTGCCAAAAGTTTGAGGATATTAAGGCAGTTGACCTTGTTGCGTGTATTGGAATGGGATTGCGATGCTAACGGTTCTTACGAGACGGTAGTTCAGACCATGACGCTACTCGCCGAATTTACCTTAAACATTGCCTATCTGGACTCCGAGGACTACCTAAGCCAATGGTACGGACTCCCTGGCAATGCCAAAGGTGAGGCCGTTTGTCTTTGGATAGTAGGGATGGGGAAATTGGGGGCGCGTGAACTCAATGTTTCGAGCGACATTGATTTGATTTATGTTTACCCGGAAGACGGGAAAACCCAAGCAGATGCCCATCAAAAGTCCATATCTAACCATGAATTTTTTACTCGCTTAGTTAAAAAAATCCAAACCCTAATCGCTGAGGTCAACGAATGGGGCTTTGTTTTTAGGATAGATTTGGCTCTTAGACCCAATGGTCGAGACGGCACCGTGGTTTTAAGCAAGGAAGCATTAAACCAATATTTTCTGCACAATGCCCGTGAATGGGAACGCTTTGCTTGGTTAAAGGCACGGGTGGTGGCTCCCCTTAAATCGCTGGGAAATGCTGTTGAATTAAGAGATATAACCTTACCCTTTATTTTTAGGAAATATTTAGATTATGGCATTTACAATTCTCTGAGAGAATTACACAAACAAATTCGCGCCCATAATCCATTTCAACCGTTGCTAACTGAGCATGCTGAAGTGCCATCTGACGATATTAAACTAGGAAGGGGTGGAATTCGAGAAATTGAGTTTATCGTACAGCTTTTACAGGTAGTTCGAGGAGGACAGTTTCCTGAATTGCGTACGCGCTCTACTTTACAAGCTCTGGTCCGATTGGCACGAGGTCAATTGATCGATCATTTGTTTGGGTTGAGTGAGGCCTACCGATTTCTGCGCCAAGTTGAGCATCGTATCCAATACTTAGACGACCAACAAACCCATCGATTACCTCAAAATAACGAGGACTTGACTTGGATTTCTCAAAGTTTACAATTTTCTTCGGTAAAACATTTCTTAACCCAGTTAGCTGAACACAGAAATCTGATTGCTACGGAATTTGATCGCATCGTCAGAACTTCGGCTTATCTTGAAGAAGGGGTAGAGTCGCCAAGTAATAGACCGCCCTCTGAATCAACCGAAACTGACCAAGCGCCAGTTCCAGAATCTCGCTGGCAAGAATGGATG
>JASGCH010000212.1 GCA_030054245.1 Gammaproteobacteria bacterium
AACAACTAGTAAATTCATGTACTAATCCTAGTCATGATGGCAAGATTGTGCAACAACTTTAATTATATAAATTTTTGATATGAAACGCTATTGGCTCTTATTTTGTCAAGCCGTTACTCTACTTTTAGCGATATGGTGGGTATTGAGCATTGCAAACTGGCAACCTGTACAATTTGAACTTTCATCCAGTTCGCCCACGCTCACAAAACCTCAAAATCCAGCCAATACAAGCTCTAGCGACTTGAGTTTACGCCATGCTGTTAAAAATTCTTCCTCAAGTGTCGTAAGTATCAGTACTAAATTTCGCCCCCAAAAAACTGAATTTGAATCTTGGTTGAATTTATTCCCTTGGGCACCAAAATCACAACCACAAGAACAAATCAGCGCAGGTAGTGGCGTCATCATCAGCGCCGAGGGTTATATCCTCACCAATCATCATGTCATTGACTTAGCAACCCAAATTCAAGTAGTGTTATCTGACGGTCGAAAAGGTCCAGCCACGGTCATTGGCTCTGACCCTGATACAGATATTGCCGTATTAAAAATTTCCTTACCCAACTTGCCCGTCATAAAACTGGGAAATTCCAACGACTTAGAGGTAGGAGATACGGTACTAGCTATCGGCAACCCTTTTGGCATAGGTCAAACCGTTACTGCTGGCATTGTTTCGGCTTTAGCTAGGAATCACTTAGGCATTAATCAATATGAAAACTTTATTCAAACCGATGCGGCCATCAATCCAGGCAATTCTGGAGGAGCATTAGTCGATATTCACGGTCAATTGGTTGGTATCAATACCGCCATTTATTCACGCAGTGGTGGAAATATTGGTATAGGGTTTGCCATCCCCACTTCGACAGCTAAAAGTGTGATGGAATCACTCATCAACACAGGCAGTGTGGTTAGGTCATGGATTGGCGTTGGACTCAGAAATTTAACCCCTGAGATAGCCTCTCAATTGGAAATCTCTGTGAGCCAAGGCGTATTCATTCACTCTATACTAGAAGGTGCTCCGGCTCATAAGGCGGGTATCCAAGTTGGTGATGTGATTAATCAAATAGCCGGTAAAACGATCCAAAATACCAATGAAGCAGTAACTACCATCACTCAATGGCCTATAGGTAAGCCAATGGAAATACTGATTCACCGACAAAATAAAAAACTTACCGTCCAAGTGGTGCCGGTACGCAAGCCCCCAAATCCGAAAGTTTAACCTGAGTTGCCACTCTTAAATGGAGTGCAACATTTACTAAAAACTAAGCATGCTATTATCTGACCTAGAAAAATCGATCAATTCGTTATTGCAAATCACTGAATTTGATGATTATGCTTACAATGGCTTACAAGTTGCTGGCAAACCTTATGTCAAGAAAGTGGTTGGTGGCGTCACGGCCTCTTTACGCCTCATTCAAGAAGCTATCCAAGTAAAAGCCGATGCCATCGTGGTACACCACGGCTTATTTTGGAAAAAACAAAGTCCAGTTATTACGGGCTGGATTAAAAATCGCCTAGACTTGTTGATTAAACACGACATCAACCTACTAGCTTATCACTTACCCTTAGACGCTCACCCGATTTACGGCAACAACGCCCAGCTGGCATCCTTATTGGGTTGGAAAGTTACCGGGCATTTTGGTCGCGACAACTTGGGACATCTGGGTGTTTTTAAAGACAATACCTTCACTCATGACGAATTAACCACGCACTTGACGCAAAAACTCCATAGATCCCCTTTGGTGATTTTGCCTGAAGTTACTAGAGATATTAAGCTTCTCAGTTGGTGTAGTGGAGGAGCCCAGAGCTATTTTGAAGAAGCCATTCAAGCACAAGCCGATGTGTTTATCACTGGTGAAATTTCAGAACCAGAAGTGCACTTGGCAAGAGAATGTCAAGTTGCCTATTTTGCTTGTGGTCATCATGCAACTGAGTGCGGGGGGGTCAGTGCCTTAGGTGGTTGGCTGGAACAAACTTTGGGTGTCACCTTCCAGTTTATAGATATTCCTAACCCGGTCTAGTGTCGCTTCGCCAACATGATCCAAACTAAGACCATTGGACAGTGAATTTTATAGGGAGACTTTTGCACCAATTCGGACGAGCTATCTCATTACAAAGACAAGACTATTGAACCGATGGCTACGCCGCTCTACGAGCTACCAAAGTACAAGGCTTTCGTGCCCGCCACCATCTTCATTTCCGAAGCTGTTCATCCGGAGTGAACCGCATAGCTACCTCATTTGACAGTGCAGTCGGCGAAATCCGATGGTGGTGCAAAGATCTTGTCTTTTATTTTTTCAAGCTATTTTATGCCAAAATCCCATCCCCTAAAGCCAATAGCCATCACTATGGGCGACGCGTCAGGTATTGGTCCTGAAATTATTTTACAAACTTTTTTACATGCACCCCACTTTCAGAACAAGTCTTTCATCGTAGGCGACCTAGCCTGTATGTTAAGAGCCAAGCAACTATTTCCAGCTATGTCCCGTTGGCAAGTGCAACCCATTACGAACCTCGCACAAGTAGCCACTTTAGCTTCCCAAGTCATCGGTTTATACCCGATAGGTGATGGTCTAAGCAATGCCAGCCAACCAGACTATGGGGTGATCCATAAGACCAGCGGAGCCTTAGCAGGTCGAGCTATTCAAATAGCAACGCAACTGGCTTTGGAACAAAAAGTGCGTGCTTTGGTCACCGCACCGATTCACAAAACCGCACTCAATATGGCTGGATTTGATTTTCCAGGACATACTGAAATGTTACAAGATTTGAGCTGTCGCCACTTCGGACAAACACGCGCCCAATGGCCTGTGCGTATGATGGTGCAAAACGACCAGCTGTGTGTAGTTTTACATAGCATCCATTTATCTTTGCAACAAGCCATCACCCAAATCACCGTCCCCTCTTTGCTTGAAACTTTCAGCATGAC
>JASGCH010000021.1 GCA_030054245.1 Gammaproteobacteria bacterium
GGAGCGCCCACCAGCGAATGATCACCCCAGTAAATTCCGCTGGGGGCGTTCGCTCTAGCCTTGTACTTTGACAGCTCACCGAGCGGCACCAGCCGATGGTGCAACAGTCTTTTACTCACCCCCTTGGTCTTTGTGGCGATTAGCGTCGGAGTCGATGCTGTCCAACTTATTTTTGCAGTCAGCTAAGAATGCCTGCATTGCGGCATTATCCCCTTCCTCGATCTTTTTCTGCTCTGCGGCATCTTTTTTTTCCTCGTCGCTAGCATCATGCACTATGCACTTAGCCTCGGCATCATAGCTGTTTGCCAGCTCTCTCAGGCTAACTGCAAATCGCCAAAACCCGGCGTTTTCTATCTCCTCGGCGTGGCGACGGAACTTTTGGGCTAGTTCTTGCTCCGGCTTGCCAGTTGGGTCCACCCAATGAACACCGCGCGAGTTGTGTGCTCCCGTATGGAAGCCAGTGCGCATGCTATCAGCGTCAGCCTCATTGAATGCCCGAGCAACCACGCGGTCTATCCATAAATTATCTGGGTCGCTCGGAGTGTAAAACAATACAGCACCTATATGGGAGAGTGCGTTTTCTAGGTGGCCGGATTCGGTGCAGATTTGCTTAACCTTTTGGAGCCATTGAGTGAAGCGCTCTTGGTTCAAAGTCCTATCTGGTTGGGTTCCCGGCGGTATCCTCCACTTCTCCAACAGTCGATAAGCCTGGCTGGTGATTTTCGTTGATTCTGCGTTAGGTTCTATCGACGGCTGATCTACCTCCTTTTTAGAATGGTAGATCAGCCGAATCACCTCACAAAAGAACTCGGGGTCATTGGCCAGCTTGGTCTCAAGGAGTGTAGGCGCGGCACCCCAATGACGGTTGAGCAAGGGGAAATAGGCCCACTCGACTCTAAATAGGTCGTCTGGATTCACCAAAGGCTTTGCCTGCAGAAACTTGATCAGTTCGACGATATGATAATCGTCGATGGTATAGCTGGGCTCTGTGGAGGTAAGCGCTGAGAGCAAGGCGCGCACACATTGATCGCTATCGATGCTTAACTGCTTAGCCAGGCACATCCCTAGGCACTCGATGGCCGCGTGTGGTCTGCCGTGTTCAATGAGTTTGTCAATAGCTAGGGCAAGGTCAGTCCAGTCTCCCTCATAAGACAGGCTGGTGCGCGTCCAGTATGCCCTCTCGTGCGTCCCAAGCCATTTACCAGCGCGCTCCCATACTCCCTTGGTAAATGGCAAATAAGCTAAGAATTGCCCTACTTGCTCTGGCGTCCAATTGGCTTTATCAAGGTTGTCACACCAATTCCAACTTTGGTCGTGGTAACGCTGGCAGATAAAACTGCCCACGAATGCCTTGCGCCGATTGTCCGTTGCATCCTCTAGGAAGTGAGGCAATAAGGTTGGCTCAATGACTGGATCAGCCAGCACACCCAGTACGCACCCTAGCTGACGAGGTGAAGAAACCCATTCTACAAATCGGATAATCCCTTCTATACCCTGTTGGTGCAAGATTGCCAACACGGCACACTCGCGTCGCGTACGGAGTTTATTGGACTGCTCATCCCCATCGCCATTCTCTTCGTAGAGCTCACGATCACGATCTATAAAGAGGTGTTGATACAAATTGAACAAGTCAGTGGGGGCGAGTGACTCGGCAATTTGTTCCATACGGGTCATCCGTTCGTCTAGCCCTGCCGGTTTTGCATCGGATGACCGCCGGTGTTGGGTTGTGCATTTGATTATACTCTGCCAAATCGACAGTCTTTGCTCTTCGGGAAGGTCTAAAATGCGCTGGGAGGAGATAACTTGCAGAAGTTGCTCAAAAGCAGGTTCAGGCAGTTTATCAAAACGGTCAATCAAGGTACCAAGCCGTAGCGCCTCTTGACCTGCGGCAGTCACCGCGAGTTCGGCATAGTAGGACACTTGTTCCTGGTATTCCTTCTGCGTTACACCTTGATCCTTATCATCCGGGATGGTCCGGCGCCAGCTTGGTTTGTATGATCCAAAAGAGGTTGTTTGCTGGTCCGGAAGTAGCTGAATAATCAGATTCCAAGCGATTCTAGGCGATTCGTCCAAGATTGTTTCCACCGCCACCCGGCGCTTGTCAACAGGTGCCAGTGTTTGCGGTAGCCAAGGTAACAAAATGCTGGTAAGCGAATTGAACGGCCGATGGGCCGATGGACCGCCGGGGTCATGGCTAGCGAGTTTAGCCAGTGCGACACAAACACGCACCAGATAGTCTTTATCCCAAGCCAGCCCTTCCAAAGCCCAAAGCAGGCCGGTTAAATAATGGTCGCCAGTGATGCCGTTGCCCTCTTGAGAAAAAAGCTCATCAAAAGGGCAAGGATCCAGGTTTAGCGCCTTTTCGACAGCCTTAAGAAACTCACCTGGGGCGGCTTCGGCTAAGGCAGGTAGTAAACGGTTCAGGCTAGCCCACAACACCCAATTGGCATCGCTCAAAAGTTCTTGTATCACCCCTACACAAGTGACTTCAGCCTTCCCAACCGGGCAGTTCCGACACGCCTCTGGTTGGCTACCAAGGATGGCCAAACCCTCGGCAATGCCTTGTCGCAAAACCGGCGAGTAGTTGAGCATCTTGCCACGCAGGTTTGCTGTGTATCGCTCTTTGGCAGGCAGTTCAAAAGCCGGGTCTAGCTCCTTTAATATACAAACAGCCTGCGACCTCAACACATCAAGGTTCTGATCCATGATGTATGACCCCAACTGTGACCAAAGCTCGGCTCGCTCCACCACTTTCCAAATGCCGTTTTTATGAGACAACGGACTGTCAGTTTGGTGCAATAGGTTCATAGCCTTCCTGCGCCACTCATCATAACTGATGATACCAAGCAGTTCAGTTATCGCTTGCTGATCGTATGAGTTTTGATCTTGCCAAGAGCCCATCAGAATTGCCCTAGCCAGATAGGTAGCCTCTGGGTGCTGATCCCAGTTGGATTTAGGTTTATCCTGTACCACCCCCTTTACCACTTTGAACTCATTGGGCATCTCCACCACAGTCTTTTGTTTCACAAAGAACTCCAGAATGTTGTCCGGAATCTTCTTAGGCGTGATGGTGCCGGCAGTCTCATTCCATTCTGTTACGAAATCAACAACCGTTGGCCAGAACGATTGCGGATGATGCAACTGGAATTGAGAAATGTGAGAGTGTATTAGAGACAGGACAACACCAGACCTGTTACCAAGATCATATTGGAGTAGATGGAAATGATTCAGGAAGTCATAGATTTCGTCTTTTGAAACATTTTTGCCTTTGTTGGCTTTATTTAGATGGTGCTCAATGACCTTCAGTTTCTCGACACTCTTGGAAGGGCTAAAATTCGTCTCCTCAACATGTAAAAAAAACTCTTCAACATCTTTGGTTGCCTTCGCTTGTTTCAGCAACCATTGCACATTGTGTGCATCGGTCGCGCTAAGCGGTCCTGTGATCAGAGCCATGATGTCCTTACCTTTTGTAAACACCTTGGGGTTATTAAAATCACTCCAGGCCGCCTGCATGACCTTAGCGAATGGAGTGCTCTTTTTCGTGATGTTAATGGAAGACTTGATCTGCCCAAGAAGTTTTCGCCGCTCCTTGCTTTGGCTGTTTTCTACACAAACAATGCAGTCGTCGGTCTGAAAGCCGCTAACCTTGCCCTGAAGTTCGATTTCTACAATGGGCCAGTTGGGAAGAGCGGGTGCATACCCGCCGGTAAGCATCAGCACGACAAAGGACGCTTGGACCCAATCTTCAAAATGAATGCCGCCACCTCCAGTGGAGAATGAATTACTTAGTTGTGTATTCTTTGTCATCTACGGTTCCTTATGGATTTTGTGGTATGTCCGCGCTGGATCAGCGCCGATAATCTGCTAAAGACTGTTGCTCATCGATTTCATCACCAAGGCACAAGCTGAGTGCAACCGCCGGTGCACTGGTGATTATAAGCGCTCACCAAGCTAGGGCAACCGCCAGTACAACGGCATTTTAGAGGTATCTTGCGAAATCTCTCACACCTACAACCGCCCCATTGGTCTGCCGAATAGTTTGTTAAATCTCCTTGCCAATACCCTTAAATTTATCCACAAAGGTTGAAATTTTTTGAAAAATGTTGCGTTTTTTGGTAACAAATTCCGGATCGACTCGGCTCATTTTAGGCAATAAATCCACCAAATCCTTACCATTTTCACTGGCGTATTCCCGCCGGAGCGAGGCCATCATATAGCGTTTGGTGGCCTCAGGGTTTAATTTTTCTTGTTGAATCAACTCCTCAGCTTCCCTTTTTTGCTCAGCTCGTGCAAAAGTAAAAAATGCCTCTATGATGCTCGACTTATCCAGATAGCTTGTTAAATGGGTTTGCTGGATAAAATCCACCAATAAACTCTCTTTGGCACGATTCCCAATACTGCCGCGAATGATGCGTCGCACATCTTCCACTAATAAAGTCTTATCTTTATACTTATACTCAAAAATCAGTTCCAGAATGTAGTCTAAATTAATTTCTAAAGATTTAAGCAAATCAATTTCAAATACCACATCAGTCCAATCGATGGTGGATTGGTGGTTACCCTGAGCCATTCTGTCGTGTAGCATCCAATCGCGAATATCGTTATAAGTAGAACGATAGTCTTGCAAGGTACGCTCGGTGGGTATTTTGATGGACTGCATAGCCGCCAACTTATCATCGCTGACATCGTACTTGGCTTGAAACGCCTCAATCGCTTGCTGATCTGTGCTGTCTATCGTTTGTAATGCCCGTAAACTGGCAAACTCATCGTAGTTTTGCAATATATTTTCGCTGCGCAAGTATTCACCAAATACTTTCACAAAGTCTTTTTTATCACCTTCGGTTTCAATGGCCTCAGGATTAGGAAACCGTTGTTCTAATTCGGCGACAATCTCCACATAACCACGCCGGGTGTCTCCTGTCATGGTATCCACAAAACCGTTCATATATTCCTGATAGCTCTTCTCAAGCACTACATTTCTGGTGTTTTTATCGCCAAAGAGTGCGATGGCATCCTTGGTTGCCCCCTCTAAATCTCTAAAGGTAATGATATTGCCAAAAGTCTTGGTGGTGTCATAAATACGGTTGGTACGAGAATAAGCTTGGATTAAGCCGTGATACCGAAGATTTTTATCGACAAATAGCGTATTTAAGGTGGGGGCATCAAACCCCGTTAAAAACATACCCACGACAATCAATAAATCGATTTTTTGCTCTTTGACTTGTTTTGCCACATCGCGGTAATAGTTCTGAAACCCCTCGCTATCGACCCCAAACTGGGATTTAAAAAGTGCGTTGTAATCGTCAATGGCGGCACGCAAAAACTCTTTGGCGGAGCTATTCATGGCTGATACATCCAAACTTTCGTCTTGAATATCGCCAATGGCACTTTGCTCTTCGTTGGCGGTATATGAAAAAATCGTCGCCACCTTCAGCGATCGTTCGTTATTCTTTTGTAATTCCTTAAAAGACTGGTAATACAGTTTGGCCGCGTCCACACTGCTGACCGCAAACAAGGCGTTAAAGCCTTTGCCATGGGCATTTAGGCGATGGGTTTTTTGCCTAAAGTTGCTCAAAATATACTGCGAAATCTCTTTGATACGGGCAGGGTGCAATAGTGCTTGTTGATTTTCTGCGGCGCTCAGTCTTTTTTCGTCTAGTTCCGCTTCTATCGACTTAAACTGCGGGCGTATATCGTTGTAGTCCACTTTGAATTTGAGCACCTTCTCGTCGCGAATGGCATCGGTGATGACATAAGCATGGAGCTCCCGACCAAACACACTGATGGTGGTTTCTGCACCGCTGGCGTTTTCTGGCAATATGGGGGTACCCGTAAAACCAAACTGGTAAAACTTTTTAAATGTTTTCTTGAGGTTCTTCTGTGCTTCACCAAACTGGCTACGATGGCACTCATCAAAAATAAACACCACCTGCTTGTTATAAATCGGCAAATCGCTCTCGCTCTTCATCAAGTTGTTGAGTTTTTGGATGGTGGTTACGACGATCTTGTTATCGTCTTGCTCCAAATTGCGCTTGAGCCCGGCCGTGCTGACAGAGCCATTGACGCTATCGGGTGAAAACCGTTGGTATTCCTTCATGGTCTGGTAGTCTAGGTCTTTGCGGTCAACCACAAACAACACCTTATCGATAAAATCTAGTTCAGTGGCTAAGCGTGCGGCCTTAAAACTGGTCAGGGTTTTACCTGAACCCGTGGTATGCCAGACATACCCCCCTCCTTCCACCTTATTCCACAGCTTAGCTTGATAAGCGCATGTAATTTTCCAAAGCATGCGTTCTGTGGCGGCTATTTGATAAGGTCGCATCACCAACAACTGCTTGTTCTGATCAAACACCGAATAAGTAAACAAAATGTGGAGCAGGGTATGTTGTTGGAAAAAAGTCGCGGTAAAATCTTTTAAGTCTTTGATTAAAGAATTATCTGACTTTGCCCAATGCATGGTGAAATCGTAGCTTTTTTTATGGCGCTCGGTGGTATTGGCAAAATAGCGCGTGTCCGTACCATTAGAAATCACAAAAATCTGCACATACTTGAACAAAGAATGTTCGCTGTTAAAACTTTCTTTGCTGTAGCGATGCACCTGATGAAACGCTTCCCGAATCGCCACACCCCGTTTTTTTAATTCTATATGCACCAACGGCAGACCATTCACCAAAATGCTCACATCGTAGCGATTAAGTTGGCTACCTATTTGTGAAAATTGACGAGTCACTTGTACTTTATTACGCGCAACATTCTTCTTATCAAATAAGGCTATATTTTGGATATCCCCATTATCGAGCTTAAAGTCTTTACGCCAGTTTTCGTGTACTTTGTCGCTTTTATCTTGGATCGAATCGCTGGGATGGTCTAGATATTCCACAAGAAACCGCGCCCACTCGTTATCTGAAAATCGCACCTGATTCAAGGTTTCAAGTTGTACACGCACATTATGTTGCATGGCGTCTGAGGTATTTAACTGGGGCAAGTACTCGTAACCCAAGTTTTGCAAATCCACAATCAGTTCTCGCTCTAAATCGTACTCACTTTGGTAGGCATCGTTCACCTGCCATTCCTTGATATATTTATCCAAGACGATAAAGTGATTCGATTCAGCAATGGTTTTGTAGTCTATCATTTTTTAATACGGTGTAATAATGTTTTAACTTGGCGGTCAAAATCAGATTCGAGGTCTTGCACCTTGTTGAACTTTGCGTATTCGGCCAGGACCTTCTGCTCGGCTTGGTCGCGACTCACCTTGCCATAATTTTGGAGAATTTGGTACTCATTAAACGCCAAAAACTTGTCCACGCTTTCGGCAAAACCAGCCATAGTGAAGAGGAGGTCATCTGTTCGATGATGCGCTCAATATAATCAAAAAAAGCGGACACTGTACGCTCTAGTTTGTTAATGTCAGATTCGCTCCAATGGTTTTTGGCGACCAGCGAATCCGACTTCAACACCCGACCATGCGGCGCGTTTTTGTAGGTGCTCAAACCCATCAGCGGCTTGCTGGCATCGGCATGCAGGATTTCCGCCGCCGTATGCCCCGTGATCGCATAGTGAAATTTGTCTTGCACATGGGCATAAAACTGTCGCGTGATCTCTGACTTAGGGTCGTAGTCGATGCTACATTCGGCAACTCGCTGGCGCGAATCGAGCGCACCTGATCTAGGAGCTCACGGAAATAGTCTTGGCCAAAATAGCGCCCGTTTTTTAGGCGATCATCGTCCATGGCAAAGCCCTTGATGATGTATTCCTTGATCAGCTGGGTGGCCCATATCCGAAACTGTGTGGCTTGTGCCGAGTTGACGCGGTAACCAACTGAAATCACGGCATCGAGGTTGTAATACTTCACTCTCTGGGTTTGGGTTAAACCTTTCACAGCACCGTGACCCGTGGTATGTTCCAAAATGGAACATACCACTTTCTCATCCCATTCATTGCTTTCAAAGATGTTTCTCAGATGTTTGGTTATAGCAGGGCGCTGTACACCAAACAACTCGGCCATACGCTCTTGCGTCAGCCAGATGGTTTCGTTGCTAAGTAATACCTCCACCTTGATAGCACCATTGGGGGCAGTATAGAGTAGAAATTCCGTGGTTTGGTGGCGTAGGGTCAAGGGTTTGGACATGGTATTCAGATATCAAGACTGTTGCACCATCGGCTGGTGCCACGGTTACACCTCCGCGAGCTGTTCTCGCATATACTTAATACGCGGGAATAGCGAACACCCACCAGCGAACAATCATCCCAGTAAATTCCGCTGGGGGGCGATCGCTCAAGCCTTGTGATTATAACCGATCACCGAGCGGTGTAGCCGCGGCACCAGCCGATGATGTAACAGTCTTTTTTTGGTATTCCTCACGCCATTCTTTCAATAACTTCATATCTTCCAAAATTTCGTCTAGCTTTGGGAGATCGACAGGTTGTTCTGATGGTTGTGAATGTGCAAATTTTGAGTATTTGGTCATCAAGGAGTCAAGAAAGTCGCAGTCTGTAGGCGTCAATTTAGCCAACTCCCTTAGCTTCAATGTATGAATCGGTCGTTGGAACCTCTGAACCACCCCGCACAGCAAATCATTTTCAATAGCCCGCTCCACCACTATCCTAAAATCACTACACATCGACTTCCGCCTAAAGTCAACTGATTCAAACTCGCCATTTTTGCAATCCTTCTTTGCATCCTGACATTGATTGATGAGTGTGTTCAAGGCAGATTTGATGTCTTTCTGTGCAATTGGAATGGACGCAGGCTCTCCAGTCCCCCAGTCAGCAGAGCGAATGCTCAGCACATCCAAGTCAATCTCCTTTTTTTTAGCAGAATCTTGGATAGTTCCCAGCAAAGACAGGCGATGCGTAAAAACAATGACCTGCTTATCTCGAGATAATTCGACCAGTCTTTCCACCACAGCCTCCTCATAGTTTTGGTCAAGTGAGGATATGGGATCGTCAAAGATAAACGGGGCATTCTTGCTTTTTCCGGTAACATCGGCCAAAAAAGCCGCAATGGAAACGATTCGACTCTCTCCCTCGCTCAGAACATCGGTGATTTTATGCTCAGATGCCCCTCGGAGCTGGATCTTATGAAGGACACGGCCCTTGGAGACTGGTTCTAACTTCACGAGTTCAACCTTCACCTGAGACGCGCCCAGAGCTTTGAGCTCGGCATTGAACCTTTCTACGAACGCATCCGTAATCAAGGCTTCCGCCAGTTCGCCTTTCTTCTGCGATAGGGCTTTGGTGTTGGCCAACTTCTGGGCTTCCTGAATCAGGTTCAGCCGTTTTAATCGGACGACTTCTTCCTTAATGGCCATACAGTTTTCAAACAACCACTTTTTAGCCTGCAGGCTGTTTAGCTGGTTCTGGATTTCCTTTCTATGGTCGCGTTTGGCGTCTTCGTCATATTTTTTTGCGTCTGTATCGAGGCTATTCGACTGAGCTTTGGCTTCATCCATCCATTTCTGGGAGGGCAGAGGATCAGCAATGGCTTTCTCGAAATCAATGCCCAAGAGCCGATCTTTTCTGGCTTGCAATTGAGCAAAGAAACTCGTCACTTGGCTAGTGAATTCATCCTTTAACCCTGCCGCATCGATGCGCGTCTTCAACATATCCGAGTTTGGTAAGCCATCGATGGCTCCAATGGCGATAGTGTATTTTTTGGCCGCATCGGATGCAATTTTCTGCGTTTCGTCCTTCACAAATTTTTCGAAAGAAACCAGCCGATCCTTAGCCTCTTGGGTCAAGGTCTGGTGGCACAAGACACAACGGGAAGCCTCAAAAACATTCGGATACTCGGTTTCTTTGTAGGCAGTTGATACGGAGTAGTTGCGAGCCGCCTCCCAAAGTGCTTTCCAAACATCAGAGCCGACACCTTCCAACTCGCCGTCAGAGAACGCCTTTTGCGCCGCCGTATCTGCCGCAGTCTTTTTAAGGTTAGCCATCTTTTTAGCCGAGATGATCTGTCGAACCTTTTCGTCCGATAATTGATCCAAATGCTTTTGGGCATCCTGAACCAGAGTATCGACATGCTGTTTCTGGTTTCTCAGCTGTTTGGCTTTGTCTGCCGGTGCTGGTTCGGCAAGGCGCCGCTGTAGCCCTTGCATCTCGGCTTCATCGACCCGTGCGCAATGCTGATCCATATCCTGGGAGCTGGTCTTATGGCTGATGGCTTCGTACCAGACACCTTCAGGTGTTGCCTTCTGGTCAGCTGGGATATTCGGCTTTTTGGACGGGTACCGCTTGGCCTCGGCATCCAGAGCCCATTTGACCTTGTCGCATGCAGAGATGAGCGCGCTGAAGAACAACAGAACAGGCGGTTCGTAGCTCACTGCGTCTTCTTTGCTGACAAATACTCTGCCAAACGAGGTATCAAAAATATCCACACTGTTGAGGTCGTCGCAGACACCTGACCCAGCCAACCAAGTATGCGTCTTCGATACACCGTTTTGCTCATACGAAATACAGGCTTTCTGTGTGGCCGCATCGGACTTATAGACATCGCGGTGGAGGGTACCCGGCTCGCGTTTCCCACATACATGTTTGAGGAGTCTGACATAACCGGATTTACCAGACCCGTTGTTGCCATAAACCATCGTGATATTGTTCTTGCCAAACTTAAGAGGTTTTTGGGGAGCAAGGGCGTTTACTCCTTCGACCTTACTGATTGAACACAATCGTAGCGTGCCTGCTGTGCTCTGTGAGAACGCATCAGCAGGAAAGGGGCTGGGCTTTTTTGCCAGCTTACCTTCGGCTTCCTGCTGGCATAGGGTTACGAGCTCAGAGACATCGTTGTCGGTAAGCTCAGACCGCTGAAGTAACCGAGGAGCCGCAATCTGAAGCCACTGAGGGCGCTCTGAAAGCCATCGTGCCACACCACTCATGCCAGCACCTCTTGCAGTTTTGGAAAACCCAGCAGTAAATGGCGATCATACGCATATTGCTTCTGACGCCACTTCATGTTGCAGGGCAGGGTTTTAGGTGTCCAATAAGTCATAGTTCTAGTCCTTTAACAAAACAAAATGCTCGACCAGCCGAATCATCAACTCTTTTTGTTCTGGTTTGCTTTCTGCCACCAACAAGGCCAGCGCCACCAGCGTGTTGTCGTTAATCAGTTGATCCACAGGTTTGGCCAACAAATGCTAGTTTAAGCGCAAATACCACAAAAACACACCGCAACGCTTGTTGCCGTCGGCCAGTGGGTGGTTTTTGATCACAAAGTACAACAAATGCGCGGCCCGACTCGCCACATGCGGGTAGAACCATTCGTCGCCAAAACCTTGCTCGATGGTGGCAAGGACCGAGGCCAAACCTTCGCCGCGCAACTGGCCAAACCATTCGCTAGCTTCACCTTTAGCCATGAGCGTGGCTTTGAGTTGTCTGAGGGCAACCAACACATCGGGCAGATGCAGGGTTTGCATACCCGTTTGTCGCTTGGGCAGAGAGTTGAGGCTTTGTTGGTCATAGCCTTGGAGCAAGCTCCAACTGCGGGCGTAATCGGCAATGACCGACAAAATCGCCGAGCCTTCGGGTTGTACCCGTTGCTGATGGGTCAAAGTATGGGGAAGCAGTTGCCTGACCTGCTCAAATTCAATACCCCGATCTTGCAAACGGCTTTGGTTGAGGGTGTAACCGTTCACCAAGTACTGCTTGAGGGTGCGGGTGGCCCAGATACGAAACTGGGTGGCGCGACTGGAGCTGACGCGATAACCCACCGAAATAACGGCGTCCAAGTGGTAGTGTTTGATCTGGCGTTGCACCTGCCGATTGCCTTCCTGACGAACTACTGAGAAATCCTCGGTAGTTGCCAATTCGTCAAGCTCTTGCTCGGCGTAAATATGTTTTAAGTGCAGGCCGACATTGTCAGTGCTGGTGTCAAACAACTCAGCCATTTGCGCCTGTGTCAACCAAACCGTTTCATGGCCAAAAGCAACTTTAAGCTCCAGCAGTCCATCTTCTGACTGATACATTTGTACTTGTTGGATGTTGTGGGTCATCAAGACTCACTCCCCTTTGGTTTGGAAAAGCCCAGCAGTAAATCGCGGTAGTACTCGTATTGCTTTTGGCGAAGCTCAATTTCGCGCGGCAAGCCTTCGGTGATGGAGGTGGTGAGGGTGTCGAATTTGTCGAGGATGCGGACGATACGGGCTTGTTCGGTAAGCGGAGGAATGGGGATTAATATCTTGGCCAAATCATCAGCATTCACTCGCCGGACTTTAGTACCAGTTATGTGTTGCCTTTTCTGTTTTTGAAATTGCTCTGTTTGGAAAAAGTAAGCAACATATTTTGGATTTAATTTATGTCGGTAAATACACGCATCGCTACTTACTGCAATATCATTGCTTCCGAGCCATGCTACAGCCTTACAAACATCCTCATCATTCTCACTTGTTGTAGCGATAACCAAATCTCCAGTTTTAGCTTTACGAGCCTTCTTAAAAAAATCTTCTGAGACATATGTTTTAGTTCTATCCGCGTAAGTCCCATAGTGCGTATAGATTTGCCCGTAGTGAATACAGCCAACTCCTTTTACCGTAAAGTCTTTTTTCTGCAATCCACCACCACGAATAAATTCACCAATCTCAGGTAGCCCCATAGGCAATCGATCCACCGCCCCAGCTTCAAAACTGAGCAATTTTTCGCGGTAATAAGCGTATTGCT
>JASGCH010000213.1 GCA_030054245.1 Gammaproteobacteria bacterium
AGATTTGGTGATTACAGTAGATACCAGTGTGGCGCATTTGGCTGGTGCACTTGGCGCGTGTGCCTTTTTGTAAACTATGTACTTCAACATCAAATTCTTCCAAGCAGTACATCAAATCCTGCAAACGAATATTGCGTTTAAAGTTGGAAGAAGTACCCTCCCCACCCTCCCAAACCACACCCAATCTTTTTTTATGGGATGGTGTCCATTTATGCGCCCACAATTGGCGATACTTTTCGCTAACTCTAATGAAGGGCAGGCTTGGTGGAATATGAGGTACATATTTACTCAACGCCAATGGCAATCCTAACAAAGCACAGTGATAGTCATGGGCAATATACCGGGTAATCGGGTAAGCATATATTTCATCCACACCCGCTAAATTTTCCAACAATTCGGCTAAAGGTTCTTGTACCAAAAAAATAATCTTTTGGGGTTCAAGGTATTTTAAGTATTTAAGGTATCGGGCAAACATAATGCTGTCTCCTAAACCCTGCTCCGTGTAAACGACAATTATTTTACCTTCCAATGAAACTTGCCCCAACCATTCGGTTTTTCTATCCCAAAGTTCCCGCTGTTTAAGGGCTTTGTCCAAATACCACCGCGATTCATGCTCCACCCACCCCCGAGACCAATAACCCAAGGTCAACCAAATACAAGCACGGTTCCATATCCCATAAAAAGAATTTCTAACATTTGCTGAAGATTCATGCAAAACACACGACATCTCAGCGGCGAAAAGAGCTTCCCAAAATCGACCATGCGTTTGCCAAATTACACCTAAATTTTGCCAACCGTCAATATGTGCTGGATCCAATGTAAGTGCTGTATAAATATCTTGAATGCTCTCTTCCAGCTTATACATAGCGATCCAAACCGCACTTCGGTTAATATACGCGAGGCAAGATTCCGGATTTAAAGCAATATTTTTACTTAAACAATCCAGAGCTTCTGGAAATTGATGTACATTAACATACAAATTACCCAAATTATTCAAAGCCGAGCTGGCTTTTGGATTGATAGCTAAGCAGTTTTTATACAAAGGGATGGCATCATCGTACCAAGCTTTAGATTTATTCACATTCGCCCGGTTAAAAAATTCATCCGCTCTCCAATCGATTAATTGCTTGGCACCCAGCAATGCTTGCTGGTCGATCACTAAGTGTCCGTCTTGTAAGCGTAATGAAGCCAAATCCTGTTTGATAGCCCTAAAAACGGATGCCCAATCCCCCTGAACGGGTTGATTGTAAAGGGTCATGGTCGCGTACCAAGGACTGTCCGTGCGATTAACCAACCAACGCCAGTCTGATTCAAAGCGATTGAGTAGCCACACATTTTTACCCATAGCCCCAGCCAAGTGGGCGACTGAAGTATCCACGGTTATCACCAAATGTAGTTGTTCAATAAGCGCCGCCGTATCCGCAAAATCTTCAATTTCTGGAACTAAATCAATAAAATGACTCCCACGCCAAGTCGTAGCCAATTCATGCGGCCAATCTGCTTTATTTTTAGTTGAAAATTGTAAGTTATAAAAATCAACAGGCAGGTTTTGTAAAGTAGCCATTTGAGCAAATGTTATTTGACGCAATTGGTTGACCCGTACCCACATAGATCCTTTGCGATCCCCACCTTGCCAAACCAGACCCACGCGTATCTGCTTAGATTCCAAGTGTTTTTGCATAAGCCTTTCCCATCGTTGTCTTCTTTTTGGCTCTACCTGAATATAAGGTGGATGTGCTAAATTGGTTTCATTAATTTTTAATACCTTAGGCAAGGACAATATCGGACAATAACATTCAAACTCAGGTACTTGATCACCAAAATTCAATATACATCCAAAACCACAATTCGAGACTAAAGGTTTGATGATTTCAGAACCTCCAAAAATGATATGGGCACCCAAGTCTTGTAACTTTAAGACGAAGCGTAAATACTGGATATTGTCACCCGACCCTTGTTCCGCCAGCAGTAACACGCGCCGACCTTTGATTGGTTCAGCTAGATCTAGCATGGGTTTTCCTTTTAGGATAGGAAATTCTAAGTGCGGATGTTGTTGACCATACCCCTCTAATTTAAAACGCCATTCGTACAACTCCCAACCCTCCGAGTAGCATCCCAATTTAAGATAAATTAATCCTAAATTCCAATGTACCCAAGCATCATGAGGGCTGTGTGCACCTATAAATTTCAAAACTTGTACACACTCTTCGTATCTTGCCAAACTTTCCAAATTAAGTGCCAGCGGTAATAATACGCTGGCATTAGTCTTATCTAATTGGTAACCTTGGTGGATGCTGTGAATAGATTCCTCCCATCTTGATAAACTTCTTTCACAATGCCCCTTATAAAACCAAGTGATAGCTAGATTCGGGGCACGCGCCAAGGATTGTTCAAAATCTAATATAGCCAACTCAAATTTTCCAAGCTTCATTTGAGATACACCACGATGCCTCCAACAATCGGCATTTTTATCATCGTAAGTTAGCGCACGGGAACACCACTCAATGGATTGAATGTCATCACCACGCTCACTGGCGAGCACCGCTAAAAGATGCCAAGCCGGTGCAAATGTTGGCCATTGATTCAACAAGGCTTGCAAGCATTCTACGGCTTCTGGGACTTTTTTGTTCCGATATAGATCGATCGCTTGTTTGAACCATAATCCGGATTCTGTATGAGTATATTGTTGGAGCATTGGGGTTATGGATTGAAGTAAGAAGACTGTTGCACCATCGGCTGGTGCAATAAGACTGTTGCACAACCTCGGTGAGCTGTCATAATTACAAGGCTTGAGCGCACCACGCAACCAGCGGAATTTACTCGGATGATCATTCGCTGGTGGGCGCTCCCAGTCTCGCATATTGAGTATATGCGAGACTG
>JASGCH010000214.1 GCA_030054245.1 Gammaproteobacteria bacterium
AAGCCTGGGTAAGGGTTTATGGCATCGCCAAAAAGCTCGATCTGGCTCAGGCACTGGAAGCCTTGGAGCGTTTGGCTGGGGATATTGGTTTAGAAGGTGGACTACAAGGCTGGGAAAGGCTGGCACAACGAATGGCTCAAAGTGAATAGACCTTGGCTCCTCGGCTTTGCCGCTGACTGCACTGCCAAAGAACGAAGTGATGTGGTTCAACCCGAATGATCATCTTCGTCGAAGCCGCTGGGCGGTGATCGCTCTAGCCTGTAATGATCGCCGCTCACGGTGCAGAGGTCTTTAGAAAGGGTTAAATTTGTGGTATTATAAAGGGAAGACTGTTGCCCAACTTCGGAGCTGTCAAAGCCAAGGTGCAAAGGTCTCTCATTACTAAATGGTAAAAAGCTAAGTCGGCCAGCTGGAAAGTTACATCTAAGGCATAATCGAGGGGACAGAGGCTGTACTTGGAAGTAAGTATGATACATGCGGGGGCTTACTTGGGCATGGAATAATTTGCCAGATCATGGACTAGAAGCTCCATTAAGGGATTAAACAACAAACTTGACTTTTTAGAGGAGGCTTCGGTATAAATGTCTGCGCCAGTATATTTCCACCTCCATATACTAAACGACCAAGCTCATGAAATTTACAGGAAGAGCCACAGCCATGAAACTCGCGACCAATCTGGGTGAAGTGTACCGCGCCTGCAATCCCGACCAGCCCCTCAGTGCGCGAGATGATCGTTATGTTGATTTAGCCCAAGCGCGTGGTACAAAAGTCATTACTACCACCATGGCACGACGCATCGAAAACTGTCATACTGGTGAATTTCTCCAACAATTGTTCACTGGGCATCGCGGTAGTGGCAAGTCCACTGAGTTGTTGCGCTTGAAAGAAGAACTAAAAAGCCGTAGATTCTTTGCCATTTACATAGATGTTGAGGGGCTACTTGACTTGGCTGATCTCGACTATTTGGATGTGCTATTAAGCATTGCCAAACAAACAGAAGAGGAGTTACGCACAAGTGGCATCCTATTAAACCCTGACTTGCTGGAAAATCTCGGACAATGGTTTGCAGACAAATTCATCGAAACTGATCAATTAAACGAGCTATCTGCCGGACTCCAAACACAGGCAGAAACCACAGCCAACATTCCGTTTATTGCCAAAATAATGGCACGCCTTACCGCAGAAATGAAAACGGCCAGTAGTCGCCGTATCACCACCCGCCAAAAGTTAGAGCGTGAACAAGCTGTCTTTATTGAGAAACTTAACATTTTGTTGTTGGATGCCCGCGCAAAAGTACAAAAGCATGGGCATAAAGATATTGTCCTGATCGTTGATGGCTTGGAAAAAATGCACTATCGCATTCTTCCGGACAAACAATCTAGCCATGCACATTTATTCGTGGTTCATGCCGAACAATTAAAAGCTCCACACTGCCACATCGTTTACACCCTACCCATTTCCTTGGTTTTTAACGCTAATCTTGGCAATGACTTTAATGATCTCCAGTTATTGCCCATGGTTAGAATGGATGCTCAAGGCCTGGGCTGTTTAGGTGCAGTGGTTGCGCGGCGCGTGGATATAGCCGCCACATTTGAACAAGCCAGTGATATTGAAGAGTTGGCGCGACTCAGTGGTGGCGTGATGCGTGATTTAATGCGTTTGATACGGCTCTCAACGGATACTGATAATGCCAGAATTGGTGCGCTCGATATCGAATATGCCAAGACAACCCTGATCCGTGAGTATGATCGCCTGTTACGCAATGAGGAAATTGAAAAACTCGAGTGGGTAATCGCCCATCGTCGCGTTACAGGTGATGAATACTATGCCCGTTTGTTAAATTTACGGATCATCCTAGAATACCAAAATGGGGATCGTTGGGCGGGTGTACACCCGGCTGTCTTGCAAATTCCATGGGTAAAAAAACGGCTGGAAAATGAAACTAGGGATTGAATCCGACCTCTACCAACGCTACCCCGACTTGTGGCGTTTGTCAATAGCACTACAACGGGCGAAAGGTGAATTTGCCTTATTTTTTGTAGAATCCAATGTCGACACTTTACGCCGCGAACTCGCCCGTTCATTGGCTACCCGCTTACAGCCATTGCCGATTGAAGTTGATTTAAATGTGGGTGATCTTAAGCACATTCCCTTGGATGAATTACTGGCTATCCGTGTTCAAGATGTCCCTAACGATGCGGTTATTTTCCTGTTTGGATTAGAGCAACTATTGCCCACACAATCGACTGAACGCTGGCGTGCTACCCTACAACAACTGAATTGGCGCAGAAGTTTTTTTTCCAAGTTACAACGCCCTTTAGTTATCTGGCTTCCTCAGTATGCATTAAAGCTACTTTCAGCAGAAGCACCCGATTTTTATGATTGGTACAGTGGTGTCTTTGTTTTTCCTGTTGATAAAAATACTTTACAATATGCAGAACAAAATACCTTTCAACAAATATCAGGGGAATCGGTTCATTCTGGCGATCGTTCAACTATTTCTGAAAAGAATCAATGGCTACATGCCCTCAGAAGCTTGTTGGCAGAACACACCAACTCTGATGCAGCGCGTGGGAATTTATTGGTAAATATGGCTTACCTACACGCATCACTGGGCAACTACGAACCGGCTTTAGAGCATTACCAAGTAGCTCTGGCCATTCAACAGGAAATCGGCGACAAATTGGGTGAAGGCGCAACGCTGAACAATATCTCGGGAATTTATTCTGCCCGCGGCGACTACGAGACTGCTCTGGACTACCTGAAGAAGTCACTGGCCATTCGAGAGGAGATTGGTGACAAATCGGGTGAAGGCACAACGCTCAACAATATCTCGCAAATTTATGATTCCCGCGGGGACTACGAGACTGCACTGGAGT
>JASGCH010000215.1 GCA_030054245.1 Gammaproteobacteria bacterium
TTCTGAGCAGTAAAGCTAATAATATCACCGATGATACGCATAGATGCCGATGGCGGGTAAATATAAGTGTTTCTCACCATAAATTCTTTGAGAATGTCGTTTTGAATGGTGCCGTTAAGCTTATCCATACTCACTCCTTGCTCACTAGCGGTAACAATATAATAGGCTAAAATAGGTAATACCGCTCCATTCATGGTCATGGAAACCGACACTTTGTCCAATGGAATACCTGAGAATAAAATTTTCATATCTTCCACCGTATCGATGGCGACTCCAGCTTTGCCAACATCACCTTGAACTCGCGGGTGGTCAGAATCGTAGCCGCGATGGGTGGCTAAATCAAATGCCACGGATACCCCTTGTCCACCAGCGGCTAAAGCTTGGCGATAAAAGGTATTAGATTCTTCAGCGGTCGAGAATCCAGCGTATTGCCGGATGGTCCAAGGACGACCGGCATACATGGTGGCTTGAGGACCTCTAAGATAAGGGGCTAACCCTGGGTAGGTATTGGTAAATGGCAACCCTTGCAAATCTTCAGCGGTATAAAGTGGTTTAACAACCATACCATCTGGGGTGTGCCAAGATAAATTAGATAAATCAGAGGATTTATTAGATTTTTTAGCTTCTTGTTGCCAATCTGCCAAAGTATAGTGGGTGGGTGAGGTAGAAGTCATAATTGATAGAAAGTGAGTGAGACTCTGGCTCCCTCGGTGAACCCGTGGAGTTAAGGGTCTTGGTATAATAAGAAAGACTGTTGCGCCATCGGCTGGTGCCGCGACTGCACCTTGGCCCGTTATTCTCGCATATACTCAATATGCAAGAATAGCTCGCGACTGCATTATGTGGTTCACCCCGAATGAACATCTTCGGAAATGAAGTTGCTTGCGCACACTCTAGCCTTGCAATCAGGTAGCTCGTCCGAGCTTGTGTCAAGGGCTCGGTCTTTGTATAATAATCCGCATGACTAGGTTATTACCTAGTCATGGTAGGCAAACAAGCTTTTTTATAGATTTTATCATGAGACCTTTTAAAATTCTTGGTATCCAACAAGTTGCTATCGGCCATCGAGACTTAAAATCTTTGGAATATTTTTGGTGTGACTTACTTGGCTTAGAAAAATACGAAACTTTTCAAAGTGAAAAAGAAAATGTCATAGAAATCATCACTGAGCTCGGATCTGGAAATTCTAGAGTAGAAATTGATTTAATGCAACCTTTAGATGAGTCTGCTAAACCAGCTGTGCACGATCCACCTTTAAACCACCTAGGCTTATGGGTTGACGACTTACCTTCAGCGGTGCATTGGCTACAAGCCAAAGGAGTGCGATTCACTCCTGGAGGAATTAGAACCGGGGCTAGTGGCCATCCCATATGCTTTATCCACCCTAAAGGCAATGAACAATTCCCATTATCTGGATTAGGGGTACTGATTGAATTGGTGCAAGCCCCCGAAAGTAGGGTTGGATCTGAAAAATAGTTGAATATAACCTGGTTGGACTGTATCCAGCCAGGGTTAGTACCTAGATAGGGCTTGCATAGGGGGCATGGTAACCCAGAAAGACCGTTGCATAACCTCTACGAGCTACCAAAGTACAAGGCTTGAGTTGCGCGCAACCAGCGGAATTTAGTAAGTTGTGCAACAGTCTTTCAGATGGGGTACGCTAGCGTGCTCATTTAATCGCCTAAAGAAGGATAGACTTTAGTTTTTGAGATTTTTATCGATGATTCTGAGGTATTAACAACTTTGAGTTGAGTTAATTCTTCCTGTGGCAAAGATAAATTGACGGGTTTAGTTCCTTTGGTGGGCGGATTTAGCAAATGGGCAAGTTCACTTTCACTAGGCAATCGCTGGTAATCGATTTTCACCAACTGATCTTTGTCAAACCATAACGACAGGTTAAATTGGGTTAATTCTCCGTTACCTTTTTTTAGGAAAAACCAATAATCCCATTGGTTTTTATGAAATAAACTGTTCGTACTAGGTGAACCAACTATTTTATACACTTCGCTAGAGCGCATACCTAGTTTTAGATTATTGACTTGTTCGATGGATATGGGCGTACCTTGTATCGTCGTGGGTTGGTAAGGTCGGTGCAGATTGTCAGTGATAGAAACCATTTTTTGATCTACCAAGCTACAACTTGCCAAAGATCCTAATGCTAAACTTAAACTGATGGCAAAATGAGTGTCGATAAGGAATTTCTTCAAAAACAACGGCATATTATGGGGATGGTAGGTAGTAGCTTAAAGTAAAGACTGTTGCACCATCGGTTGGTGCCATAGTCTTAGGTTAATAACTGCTGAAGCTCACCTGCTTGGTACATTTCAGTCATAATATCGCAACCACCAATAAACTCTCCGTTAACATACAGTTGAGGGATGGTTGGCCAATGGCTAAATTCTTTTATTCCTTGCCGAATAGCTTGGTCATCAAGCACATTGACGGTGTGTAGTTTTTCACGACTGATTCCACATGCTTTAAGGATTTCAACGGCTTTGCCTGAAAATCCGCACATAGGGAATTGCTCAGTGCCTTTCATGAATAAAACTACTTTATGGCTGGCAAGCAATTGTTCGATTTGAGTGTGAGCTAAGTTTAACATAATAAGATGATATAAAAGGTTTTTCTAATGAAATGGAAACGCTACTTGAGTCAGAGACAACCTTAACTCCACTATTATAACCAGTCATTCGGTTAAAATAAAATACCGTATTCTCCATTCGTATGCCCAAACTTAGGATGGCCTTTCATCCATCCTGCGTGAATACATCTACTTTTCTGTACCCATGACTGAGGTGCGGTGCCATAATATCAGACCCTTGTTA
>JASGCH010000216.1 GCA_030054245.1 Gammaproteobacteria bacterium
GCGTGCTGCTAAGCCTTGTACTTTGACAGCTCACCGAGGTTGTGCAACGGTCTTACATTTCGCATGACCCTTGGAACACCGCGGGTAGGAAATAAAACATCGTAGGTTTTTTGATTTTGTGGAGTATAAAAATATGCACCTTCATAATGGGTCCCAGAATAGGTCCATTTGGTACTTCGGTTTTTTTGGTGTAGCTATTGGGCTGGCATTGGCTCCGATATGGTTTGGCACTTACAACTTAACGCTATTCGTCATCCATGCTATCTTAGCCTTGTCTTTAGGTCTGTTGTGGGGCATGGGTGGTATTTTATCGTTTGGTCACTCGGCTTTTTATGGTCTAGGAGCTTACCTATACGCGGTGGGTTCCATCAATTTTGCAGGATGGCCTTTGGGTAGTGTAAGCGCCTTGGTGCTAGCACTGCTTGTCGTCGCAGTATTTGCTTATATGCTCGGTGCTATGATGTTTTACGGTCGTATCAGCGATGTCTATTTAGGCGTTATTACGCTCGTGGTAACCCTGCTCCTTTATACCTTTCTCAACGCCGCCGCTGGTAGCGAATACATCATCGGAAAAGCTCGACTGGGTGGGTTTAACGGCATCCCCGGATTTTCGCCACTGAATTTAACCGATACAGAGCTTGGACTCATGTCTGGCGACAAATTGTATGTTTTAGCCACACTCTTACTGCTATTGTTGTGGTGGTTTTGTGCCTTTCTGGCCCGCACCCATTGGGGTCGGGTACTCAGGAGTATCCAAGACAATGAGTTGCGCTCGACTTTACTCGGTTATGATGTGCGCCAATATAAAACCCAAATTTTTACCTTATCGGCCAGCATGGCGGCTCTCTCCGGGGTGTTGTTTGCCAGCTGGGCTGAAATCGTAACTCCCGGTTTATTTTCTTTAGGGCAAGCCGCCGAAACCATTATCTGGGTAATCGTTGGGGGGCTCAAAACTTGGTTTGGTCCCATCATCGGTGCCTTCATTCTCGGTGCCTTAAAAACCGCATTGGCCAAACAAGATGTCATCCACAATTCTTTGTTGATCGGTTTTATTTTATTGTTGTTTGTTTTGTTAGTGCCCCAAGGTATCGTGCCCACTTGGCAAAAATACTGGCAAAAGTGGTCACACTTTAAGAACCAACGGCGCGCCCAACGCTACCCTTCTCGAATCCACCGGCAAGATCATGCAAAGTGAAAAAATAGTCTTACAAGCACGCAATTTAAGCCTGCGGTTTGGTGGTGTTATCGCCGTCGATCAGGTGAATTTTACTTTACGGCACCGAGAATTGCGCTGTCTCATAGGACCTAACGGTGCTGGCAAAACTTCGTTTTTTAGATGTTTAACGGGTCAATACCTCCCCACCCAAGGTAATATTTGGCTCAAAGGTCAACGGATTACGGGTTGGTCCACCCATAAAATTGCCAGTTTAGGCGTCGGGATTAAAACCCAAATCCCCAGTCTATTTGAGTCCTTAAGTGTGTTTGAGAATCTCTGGTTGGCAGAGGTGCGAGCACGGTCTGTCTCGGAAAAAGATGAAGCTGTCGAACAAATGGCAGAAAAGCTGAAACTAACCCCTTATTTGGCGACGACGGTCGGCAATTTGGCCCATGGGGTGCGACAACGCATTGAAATTGCCGTGGTGCTCATGCAGAAACCTTGGTTGTTGTTGTTAGACGAACCCGCCGGTGGGCTTACCCAAGACGAAGTTCATTTATTGATTGAGTTAATACGCGAAATTAATCAACAATGTACCTTGATTGTGGTCGAACACGATATGTCTTTTGTACGCCAAATTGCACAAAATATTACGGTTTTCCATCAGGGTAAAATTTTAATTGAAGGCGATGTGAATACCGTCATGCAGAATCCACAAGTGCGCGATGTCTATCTTGGAAACCGAACATGAATCCACTCGCTGAAAATAACCCGTTGCTTGCCAACGATATCGCTTTAAGGGTAGAGGATTTATCCGCTGGTTACGGATTGGTACCCGTTTTAGACAAGATCTCACTACAAATCCCTAAGAGCCACATTTTGGGCGTTTTAGGACACAATGGTATGGGGAAATCGACTTTATTAAAATGCCTAGTGGGACTCATTCCCATCCAATCTGGATCTATCTGGTTTGACGGCGAGCCATTTCAAGATTTTCCACCCTATCACAGAGCACAAACGGGTATCGCTTTTGTGCCACAAGGCCGTGGCATCATCGCTGGCATTAGCACTGAAGAAAACCTGTTATTGGCTTGGCACGCCAGTTCGGGATGGACACCCACGCAAGCCCTGGAGTTTTCTTTGTCCTTATTTCCTCGGCTAAAAAGGTTGTTGTCGCGTCTAGGAGGACGCTTATCTGGTGGAGAACAACAATTATTGGCTTTGGCACGGTGCATGATGATCAACCCTTGGTTTTTGTTGTTGGATGAACCCACAGAAGGCATTCAACCCAACATCATCCAAGAGATATCGGCAACCCTTTTGCAATTGCAAAAAAACCAAAAAATTTCAATTTTACTGGTTGAACAAAATTTGGACTTTATTTCCTCTTGCGCCAATCGGGTAGCTATTTTAGAAAAAGGGCGTTTTATTGCTAACTTATCCCCTGAAGAAATGTTACAACAAGCCGAATCTCTGTTGGGTCTCGGCGGGCGCCTAGGCACTTCAGAGTTTTCTCAAGTCAGCCCACCCAACCCAAGCACTCAACGCTTGTCGGCAGGTCACCCCCAGTCGCCCCACCCAGCACAGATTCCTTCAAGCCACTTGCCCCCTCTCTCCCCAAACACCCAACCCCACCCCCCAAACAACAGAAAGGAAGAG
>JASGCH010000217.1 GCA_030054245.1 Gammaproteobacteria bacterium
AAAAAAATCGCTTCTAAGAAGGAAGTTTTTCCGGAATTATTGTCGCCTCCCAGCAACACAATTTTGCTTAAATGATCAATATGCAGTTCGTGAAAACACTTATAATTTTTGATACTAAGTTGCTCAAGCATATTGTGGTTTTTTAGTTAAATCAAAAGATCAAAAAATCTTCCTCTAATCAACTATGCTTTGCTCATTTTACGCGTCGGAGGTAAGTCAGTACAACTACCGTGTGCCACTTCAGCCGCCATCCCCACCGTTTCACTGAGGGTCGGGTGGGCATGGATGGTGGCGGCAATATCTAACATATCAGCGCCCATTTCTATTGCCAAACCCGTTTCAGCGATTAAGTCGCCAGCGTGTGGCCCTACTATACAAGCTCCTAAAATTTGACCATGACCTTCAGGGGATGCGTCAAAGATCAACTTGGTCATACCATCGGTGCGCATATTGGCAATAGAACGACCATTGGCGGCCCAAGGAAATACACCTTTTTTGTAGGGAATGCCATCTTTTTTGGCTTGATCTTCGGTCAAGCCAACCCAAGCAATTTCAGGATCAAGGTAGGCCACGCTGGGTATAGCACGGGCTTCAAAAGCCCTTTTTGCCAATTTATCATCGGCTAAAAGTTCACCAGCAATGACCTCAGCGGCGATATGCCCTTCGTGTACCGCCTTGTGTGCCAACATCGGTTGTCCAACAATATCACCAATAGCAAAAATATGCCCCACATTGGTACGCATTTGTATATCGACAGATATAAAACCCCTTTCATTAACCTGTACTTCAGCTTTCTCGGCGGCTAAAGTTTTTCCATTGGGGCGGCGTCCGACCGCTTGTAGCACCAAGTCGTAGGTTTTTTGGCTGGTTTTGCCTAAACTATCTTCAAAATGCACCTGGATTCCAGAAGAAGTGACCGTAGCATTCACTGTTTTGGTTTTTAAGAGAACTTGATCAAACCGGTTTTGGTTGTATTTTTTCCAGATAGCGATGATATCCCGGTCAGTTCCAAGAAGTATGTCGTCCATGGCTTCGACCACCTCAATGCGTGCGCCTAAAGTGCTGTAAACAGTTGCCATTTCCATACCGATAATACCCCCCCCTACAACCAACATTTTTTTGGGGATAAACGGAATATTCAAAGCCCCCGTACTGGTTACTACGCGCTTATCGTCTTTAGGAAAAAAAGGCAACTCTATTGCTTCAGAACCCGCGGCAATGATGCAATAGCGAAACCCAACTATATTTACTGAGGCACCAGCCATGGGGGATAAAGATTTTTCGTGAACGCACACGCGTTGCTTATCTAAAAATTCGGCGTATCCTTGTAAAACTTGTACTTTGCGCAATTTTGCCATACTACCTAAGCCTTGAGTGAGTTGCGTAACCACTTTGTGCTTGTGCTGTCTTAAGGTAGTTAAATTGACTTTGGGATCGGCGTATTCTACGCCGGCTTGCGACAAGTGTTTGACTTCGTTGATCAAGTTGGCAACATGCAAATAGGCTTTAGAGGGAATACATCCGACATTTAAACACACTCCCCCTAAAGTAGGGTATTTTTCAACCAATACGACTTTTAAGCCTAAATCAGCCGCTCTAAAAGCTGCAGAATACCCTCCGGGACCAGAGCCAATAACCAATACATCACATAAAATATCGGCAGACAGTTGATCCAAAGGCAGAGTCACCACCTTGGTGGCTACTTCAGCATGAAGTACAGTGGCAACATGAGTTGGTTCGAGCGTTTGTGGAGCCACTGCTGACTGGCTGGTCGCGTCGATGGTTTGAGCGGGTGGACTTGCCTGACTAGACGCTGAATGTGCATGGTTCTCATCTTCTAATAAAGCCAAGGGACTGCCCTGGCTGACTTTGTCGCCTAGTTTAACCAAAACTTGTTTGATTTTACCTCCAGCCGTAGCTGGAACTTCCATAGAAGCTTTATCAGACTCTATGGTGATTAATGATTGATCGGCTTCAATGATTTGCCCCTCTTTCATCAAAATTTCAATAATGGGTACATCTTTAAAATCCCCAATATTGGGGACATATAAGGTGGTCATAAAAGCTCCATTTACAATGTAATCAAACGAAAATCAGCCAACAATTGTTTTAAATAAGCGTTAAACCGGGCGGCAGAGGCACCATCTAAAATTCGATGATCCCAACTGAGGGACAAGGGTAGGAATAACCTCGGAATAAACGCTTGTCCATTCCATACTGCTTGCGTAAAATTTTTACTAACACCTAAAATAGCTACTTCTGGGGCATTGATGATGGGCGAGAAATACCTCCCACCTATACCACCTAAAGAAGACACGGTAAAGGAGGCACCACTCATGTCGTTGAGAGATAATTTACCTTCTCTGGCTTTGCGTGCCAATTCAGAAACCTCCACGCTAATCTGTAAAATACCTTTTTTATCGACATCTCTTAAGACGGGAACGACCAAGCCTTGCGGGGTATCGGCAGCAAAGCCTAAGTGGTAATATTTTTTATAAACAATTTCTTCCCCATCTAAAGAAGCATTAAATTCTGGGAATTTTGCCAAGGCCACCGCAGATGCTTTTAATAAAAAGGATAACATCGTGATTTTTATACCTGATTTTTCGTGCAATGGATTAATTTGCTGGCGAAAAGCTTCTAAATCTGTGATGTCAGCGTCTTCGTGGTTGGTAACATGAGGAATCATTACCCAATTTCTATGCAAATTGGCGGCGGCAATTTTTTTAATGCGCCCCATGGGCTTTCTTTCTATGTCGCCAAATTTGCTAAAGTCGATGTTGGGCCATGGTAAGACTTGAAAAGCAGGACT
>JASGCH010000218.1 GCA_030054245.1 Gammaproteobacteria bacterium
TCCGCCCACCGGCTCGTCCCATCCTCCCCCATTAGACCCCCAAATGGTACAGGGAGCTACGCTAGCCGCCTCGGCTCTTTACCAAAAAAATCAAATGGGTACAGTCACCACTCTAACCAACGCATGGGGTTTTGGTATAGGTTATGAAAGTCCGCTACAATATCAGGATAAATTACTCGAACTAGCCAGCAAGCAAACGCCGGTCGCCGATACGCTCAGACAAATCCAACAAGACAACAAACCTCCTAGCGAAGCCAGCTTAAAATACTTAGACCAGCAGTTGAAGTTAGCCCATCCCTGATAGTCCTTAAACCGAAAAAACCAACTTCCTAGCATGTGACCTTGGCACCAGCTCGGACGATCTGCCACCCTTACCAAGCCAAAGCGCGGCGCAAGCAGTGGAATATACTGGAGTGTTCGGGCGTAACCCAGCAATTTAGCCGGGTAGTTCGCTGTATAACCTAAAGACCGTTGCACCATCGGCTGTGGTGCCGCTCGGTGAGCTGTCAAAGTACAAGGCTTCCGCGAACGCCCCCAGCTTCATTTCCGAAGATGATCATGGTGGGTGCAATGGGTAGCGCAACGAACTGAGGCACCTACATAACGCAGTAATTTGGCAGTGTAGTCGCGGCACCAGCCGATGGTGCAACCGTCTTTGTATAGGATTTTTCCGATAATTTTCAAAGGATTGTAATGACTCATTTGATATTTTTTCAAAGGCTGGCGCCAAGCTACCCCAGTGCCATCCCACTGGTGGTGTCAATCTGCTTGCATATGAGCCTAGTATTAGGTTTTGGTAAGCTAGATCAAACTCTTTATCCCGCTCAAAACTATCTTCCGCGCTTAGAAATTGTTACCCATTTTTCCAACGATTTGGTATCTGGGTCTAGTTCTGCTACGATCACCCAGCCAAACCCTCAGGCAGTTTCCTCTAGTCAAGGAATAGGTGTACTCAAAAAACCTCCTAAAAACCCTTCTATTGCACATTCTGCAACCGAGGGGGATGAGTCGTTTACGGCTAGTCCTTCAACTGAAAAGGATAAATGGCCTACGACCACTGAAATACCTCATGATCCTCATTTACCGGTTACATCATCCCAGTTACCCGCGGTTTTGTACACCCCTCCCCCGGCTTTTAACATTTCCTATAAGGTCACCGGTACTTATAAATTTATTCCCTACCAATCCCAATCCTTACTCCAGTGGAAACCCCAAAATTCTAATTATGAATTGCACTATGCGATGCAAATCCCATTTGTCGGCACTAGATCTCAAACGAGTTTAGGTACCCTATCACCCAATGGAGGACTGCTACCCACCAAATTTACCGAAAGTGGAAAAACCGAATACGCGGCGCACTTCCAAAATGATAAAAAACAAGTGAGTTTTAGCTCTACCAACCAAACTATACCCTTTATGGAAGTCAATCAAGACCGTCTGAGTTTTTTAATCCAGCTGTCTGGTTGGATCGCCAACCATAGAACTAGCCTCGAACATTCTGAGGTGGCATTCGATTGGCTGGTGGTATCTTCCCGAAGTGCCGTACCTTGGCATCTACAATTTAATACTCGCGAAACCCTAGACCTTCCCTTAGGGAATAACCTAGCTACTTTTAAGTTCACTCGATCCGTCGATAGCAAATATAGCGGAGGTAAAGTAGAAGTTTGGTTTTTAGACGATACCCAGCCCCTACCTGTCCGCATTAGACTCACTTTAGACAATGGAGAAATCATAGACAAAATGGCCCAACGCATTGACCTTAAGTGAGTCGTGGCAATAGCGAAACCTTTACACCATCAAGATTGTTGCACCACAGCCGATGGTGCAACAGTCTTCACCTAGGGCGAGCGATCTTTGCCCGGAGAGCTGGAGCAAATTGGCGGTAACACGCCGGCACTGTTCCATGAAGGGATCGTCATCGTACGCGGCGCTATAAAGACCTTGGATGAGTGATGAGATATAAATGAGCTGGTGGGCGCGGAAGCCTTGTACTTTGACAGCTCACCGAGCGGCATCACAGCCGATGGTGCAACAGTCTTGTATATGGAAGACCATAGAACGGAGAAATATGATGCAGTCATTTGACAGTATAACCGGGGGTAGCACAGTCTTTTTAAGGAGTGGATACGCTTCGCAAACGCACTCATTTGACAAGTCACTGTGAAAAAAACACAATGCTTATACCTTGTGTAGTAAAAAAATAATGATTCCCCATAAAATCAGAGAGCGAAACACCAAGGAGCGGAAAGACGATACACATTCAATCTCGGTTAATACATTATTTTGCTGAGATGGTAAAAAATCTGAGGATTCCAAAGTTATATTTTTAATTCCTAGACTTCCCAGAGAAATTGCCCATAATACAGCTTCATGATCGCGTAAAGCTTCCCTGGATAACTGTCGGTAATTGGTCCAAGTGATAGTAAAATCCCCAACTAAAGCATAAATGAAGCCAATAAAGCGCACGGCTAGCCAATGCCCTGACTGCCATAATACATGGTGGATTCTACTCCAAGTATCTGATCGAGCTACGGTTGGTTTTACTTCCAAAAGGCGGTACAAAATCACACCCACTGAAGATATTCCCAATAGAGAAAATACCGCATACCATAGTGTTACCATCATGACCCGCCCATAAACCGCGATAAAGTAATTGAATATGAAAGGTTTAGAATATTCACCCCGATCTACCAGTAGCCCATGGCCTTCTGGTGTGAATGATGGACTTGGGTGATTTTCATTGTCGAAGCTATTTTGTATGCGTTGAAGTTCAGCAGATATCGTGTGCCACTCAAAAAACACCAGCAGAACC
>JASGCH010000219.1 GCA_030054245.1 Gammaproteobacteria bacterium
GAGTACTGCATAACGCAGTAATTTGACAGTGCAACCGGTTGTGCAACAGTCTTCTCCAGTAAATTCCGCTGGGGGCGCTCGCTCAAGCCTTGTACTTTGGTAGCTCACCGAGCGGCATAGCCGATGGTGCAACAGTCTTTTGTTAATCATTTTAGCCAAAAACTAGGGTAAACCCCTAGAAAAATAAGTCTAAACCATCGAGATATTCGTATATACTTATACGATATTCGGTTATGCTATTCGGTTTTCTTAATTACTTTGGGAGTAATCGGTGACGCGATTCTATTTTTCTTATGGTCGTGCGTTTGGCGTGGCGTTGCTCGCGGGTGGCATGGCTGTTCCGGTTCTAGCGCAAGACGCGCAAACCTTGCAGGTGCGTGCCTTGGCCGCTACTTGCGCCAACTGCCACGGCACAGATGGGCGTTCGCCAGAAGGTTCGGCAGTGCCTTCGCTTGCGGGGATGCCGCGTGATTACCTCATTGGCGAAATGAAAAAATTCGTTTCGGGCGAACGGCCTGCCACTATCATGCACCAGCTTGCCAAGGGTTATTCTGATCAGCAAATGGTGCAGATGGCCTCGTATTTTTCTTCGCTCAAAAAATAAGGAGGATTTACCATGATGCGGCGTCGCTCTTTTTTACACACCTCAGCCGCCCTCTCGCTCTTGGGTTTGGGAGCTTGTGTCAGCATACCATCGATCCCGAGTAAAACTAGGGTTTTGGTCATCGGTGGGGGCTATGGCGGAGCCACCGCGGCCAAGTATGTGCGTCTGCTATCCGATTACAAAATCGATGTGGTGATGGTTGAACCCAATCGCAACTTTATTTCCTGTCCTATCTCCAATTTGGTGATTGGCGGCAGTAAACAACTGGCTGATGTAACTCAGCCGTACGGTGGCTTAGAGACCCAACACGGCGTGAAGATTGTGCAGGATAGGGTGACCCACATAGACGCCGAGAAAAAAACGGTAACCCTTGCGCGAGGTCACAACTTGGCCTATGACAAATTGGTTGTTTCTCCTGGAGTTGATTTGGTGTTTACAGCCATCGAAGGCTTAAAAGCCGCTTCCGAAAACGGGCAGATCTTGCAGGCATGGAAAGCCGGGCCTGAAACCGTAGCATTGCGTAAGCAATTGGAGAATATGCCAGATGGCGGCATATATGCCTTGGTGATTCCCGAAGCACCTTATCGTTGCCCACCCGGTCCTTACGAACGCGCCTGCCAAGTAGCTTGGTATTTCAAAAATCACAAACCCAAATCCAAAGTGTTGATTCTGGATGCTAACCAAGATGTTACTTCCAAAGGTCCGCTCTTTAAGGCCGTTTGGGAAACCAATTACAAAGGTCTGGTGGAGTATCGTGCTAACCATAAAGCCATTGCAGTCTCTGCTAGCAGTAGCAGTGTGAAGTTTGATGTGCAAGAAGATGTGAAGGCCAGTGTGCTAAATGTTTTACCTCCGATGCGAGCTGGGTTAATTGCCGTACAATCCGGCTTAGCCAACCAAGCTAAGGGTTCTTGGTGTGGTGTAAATTATCTGAATTTTGAATCGACTGCGGCCAAAGATGTGCATGTTTTGGGTGATTCGATTCAAGTAGCTCCCGGTATGCCTAAGAGCGGTCACATGGCCAATAGCCATGCTAAAGTAGCCGCCGCGGCGATTGTGGCTGAGCTTTCAGGCTGGGAAATCAACCCTGCGCCCATGCTTACCAATACCTGCTATAGCTTTGTCGATGACAAGCGCGTGATTCATGTCTCGAGCGTTCATCACATTGGACAGTTTGACGGGCGTACTACCTTTGTGACGGTGCCCGGCTCTGGTGGGGTAACCGCAGTTTCTGTGGGAGCAACCGAATTAGAAGGCATTTACGCTATGAATTGGGCGCGTAGTATTTGGCATGACACGCTCAAATAATGTCGTGACTATCGATAGAAGAGGTGCGCGAGCACCTTTTTTTGGAAGATAAATATCAGCAATTACGCATATAAATATATAATTATTTGAAGGGAAGGTGATGAAAAAACCTCTTAAAAACCTCGTCATGTTGGCCGCCGTTCTGGCGATTTTACCCCATTTGGCTTTGGCTGACGAAAAACTGGCGCAAAGCAAGGCTTGCACAGCCTGCCATGCGGTGGACAAAAAATTGGTGGGACCAGCTTATCAAGAAGTTGCTAAAAAGTATGCCGGCGATAAAGATGCCGTGAACAAATTGGTCGCAAACATCAAATCTGGTGGCACTGGCAAATGGGGACCAGTGCCGATGCCTGCGCAACCTAGTTTAAGCGATGCTGAGGTCAAAACGCTGGCGACATGGATTTTAGGTTTGGCAAAGAAGTGAGCGCAAGTTCTGCAGAAATATGAATACGAAAACCATGGGATCCCCAAATTCTGAACAACAACAGGCTCTGACAGTGTTCTCTAGTGCCGCTGAGTTGTTCTCGGTGCTATCTACCCCGATTCGCTTGCAGGTGCTCAATGCTTTGTGCAACGCCGAGCGGTCGGTGAACGAATTGGTGCAAATTATTGGTTGTTCGCAACCGAATTTAAGCCAGCACTTAAAAGTGCTCTACAAAGCAGGGTTGGTGGCTAAACGCAAGGAGGGTGTACTGGTGATGTATTATATTCAAAGCCAAAGTGCACTGGCGATTTGTCGCAATGTCTGCACACAAATTGCGATTGAAATGGATGATGCTCGTGGTGTGCCTGCGACCGAGCGTCTGATTCGCACCTAAAGACTGTTGCACAACCGGTTACACTGCCAAATTACTGCGTTATGCGGTACT
>JASGCH010000220.1 GCA_030054245.1 Gammaproteobacteria bacterium
GGTATTGCGCGTCAATTTCTATCCAATCGCTGGCCGGATTGGGATTGATAGTAAAGGACTCACTTTTATTTTTGGGCTGCTCTTCAACACTTGTTTTGCCATCGGCATTGTAGCGTACAATGGTGGAAGAAGATGTTGGTTTTAAGCTACTTGTAGAAAGGCCCAAGCCAATAATTTTGTTATCGGAGGCTTGTAATAATAATTTTCGTAAACTTGCTCCTTGTTCATTAACCCCATAAGGGGCTGTGTAAAGTTTAGCATTGTTAGCATAGCTTGCATCAGAATCTCCGTTGGGTAAAACACGCATTGTCGCGAATGTGTAACAATTTGAAATATTACTATAAGCAATCCCGCCCAAAAATATTTTTTGGTCAGGTAATATTAACATATCACTTAGGTTAGCACTCCCTGTATCCCAACTATAAGCTCTGTAACCTGATGGGGCAAAAGTGTTGTCAATGGTACCATCCGAATTCAAACGTGCTACTATAAATGGCGTTGGTTCATCAAATAGAGGATACCCCGCAACCACCACTTTGCCATCTGCTTGCACCAGCATGGCTCTAGAAAATGGTGCGCCAAAGCCTGAAAAAACGGATGCCACACCTATATGGTTAAACGTTGTATCCAATCTTCCGTCTGTAAGGTATCGGGCAACCCCAAAACAGTCAAAAGGTGCTACTATACGCCCATCGGGCAATATTGTAAGATCGCCCTCGTGACCACTCATTTCTGCCAATTTATTTTCGACTAAGCCATTGATACCAAAACTGCTATCGGGTGTGCCATTGGGGTTAAAACGAAGCAATATTTGAGGATCATCAAACCAGTTAGAATAGCCTAACACAACTAGCTTGCCGTCACTTTGGAACTTAACACTTGTAGTACGTAGCCAAGCCGCGACACCAAAATACATAGGCCCCATCGAGTTATTACAAAAGACGCCTTTCTTTGCAAAAGTAGTGTCCAATTTACCATCTTCGGTTAAGCGAAAGATTAGGGGTACATCATAGGGGTAGGAGGTAAGATCAGCGTAACCTACTACTACAATTTTTCCATCACTTTGAATGGCTACATCTTTAAGGATATATGAATACCTGTATCCTCCTCCGCTTGGGGATAAAAGAGTATCATTATTGTCTCTTAGAATTTCATCAAAAATACCACTATTAGCAAAGGATTTATCTACACTACCATCGGCATTAAAACGATATACATTTTTTAGTGCAGAATTTTTAGAAATAGCCACTATTTTACCATCGCTTTGAATTACACCATCCCCTAAAGACCAGTTATTGGGTATGGTTTCTCCACCGTGCTGTACCACACCCTTGTCTCCAAAAGTAGGGTCTAAGCCGTCGAGGTATTGAGCTTGGCTGGCTGTGCTGTAGCTAAGAAGTGCTACGAGGAGGTAAATAAAGTGTTTCATAAGGCAAAATTTAAGTGTAATCTAATGATTTTTTTCATTTATTTTTTATTTTTAGTGTTGAATGATTAATTTTTGATAATTAACTTGGTTTTGGGATTGAATGCTGATTAGGTAAAAACCGCTAGCGAAGCTGCTGACATCGAATTTGTTTTGTTGTGGCTTTGCCCAAACATGCAGCAGCTGCCCTTGTAGGTTGCTGATTGTTACCTTGTCGATTGGGTATTGCGCGTCAATTTCTATCCAATCGCTGGCCGGATTGGGATTGATAGCAAAGGACTCACTTTTATTTTTGGGCTGCTCTTCAACACTTGTTTTGCCGTCAGCATTGTAGCGAACGATAGTGGCAGAGGAGGTTGGTTTTAAACTACTGTTTGAGGTTCCTAGACCTAAAATCTTGTTGTCTGAAGGTTGTAAGAGTAATTTAGCAAGGCTCGCTCTTTGTTCATTATTACCATAAGGTGCTGTGTATAATTTAGCATTTTTACCATAGCTTATATCAGAGTCTCCATTCGGCAAAATACGCATTGTAGCAAGATTGTAGCATTTTGTTAGTTTGTTGGGCATCCCCCCCCCCAAGATGATTCTTTGGTCAGGTAATAATAACATATCATTAAGCCCCCCACTACCTGTATCCCAACTATAAGCTCTGTAACCCGATGGGGCAAAAGTATTGTCAATGGTACCATCCGAATTCAAACGTGCTACTATAAATGGCGTTGGTTCATCAAATAGAGGATACCCCGCAACCACCACTTTGCCATCTGCTTGCACCAGCATGGCTCTAGAAAATGGTGCGCCAAAGCCTGAAAAAACGGATGCCACACCTATATGGTTAAACGTTGTATCCAATCTTCCGTCTGTAAGGTATCGGGCAACCCCAAAACAGTCAAAAGGTGCTACTATACGCCCATCGGGCAATATTGTAAGATCGCCCTCGTGACCACTCATTTCTGCCAATTTATTAACGACTAAGCCATTAATACCAAAACTGCTATCGGGTGCACCATTTGGGTGAAAACGAAGCAATATTTGATAGGCATCACTAAGCCAATTAGTTTTCCCTAATACAACCAGCTTGCCGTCACTTTGAAGCTTAACACTTAAAAAACGTAGAATCGTTTTGACCCCAAAAAATATCGGATTCGTCGAGTTGTTGCAAAAGATGCCTTTCTTTGCAAAAGTAGTGTCCAATTTACCATCTTCGGTTAAGCGAAAAATTAGGGGTACATCTTCAGGGTAGGAGGTAAGATCAGCGTAACCTACTACAACAATTTTTCCATCACTTTGAATGGCTACATCTTTAAGGATATATGAATACCTGTATCCTCCTCCGCTTGGGGATAAAAGA
>JASGCH010000221.1 GCA_030054245.1 Gammaproteobacteria bacterium
TACTTTTCGTTAATTCCACTATTTTGTCTGGAATAGGGGGGGGTGGAGGGAGAGGCTGGGGTGATGGGGGAGGAAATGCCACGCCTTGTGATTGATCGTCCGCAAAAATCGCCAAAATCGCATCTAGGGGAATATACACCAAACTTTCGATGCCTCTGAATCGGGCACTAAATTGTATGCACTCATTGCCCAAATCCAGTTTGCTAATGGCTTGTGGTTCGATATTTAGAACGACAATACCCTCATCAAACAAATGCTCAGGGATACCAGAAACCTCAGCTAATTTCTGCACCATGAGAAAGGGCTTCTTCGCATGATCGATCAAGTATTCATGGATGGCTCGAATGATATAAGGTTTTACAGTTAAATCACAAGGAAAAACATTCATTTTGGTTTAAAAATGGCAAAAGTACTTCAGCGCATGGCCAATTCAGAGGGCGTTAAAGATTTTTTAAAAGCATTGCGTTCAAATAATCGCTGTGCATATTCCAATAAAGGTTTACATTTCTCAGGAGACAACTTTATTTTGTAAAAATCCAAACGCCAAAGTAAGGGGGCCAGCGTAATATCCGCTAAAGAATATTCAGCACCCATTATATAAGTATGACGCGTAAATATCGCTGACAAATGAGTCAATCGCAACACGATTCCTTCCCTAGCGACTTCTTTATCCGCATGAGACGATCGATTGAATGGACAATTTTCTAAGATGCTGACTAGGTTAAAAATTTCTTTGTTGAGTTTCACCAAAATTAAGCGCATTTGGGCCCTAGGAATTTCATCGGTTGGTATGAGGTTAGGATAGGGGATGCGTGTCTCAATATATTCGTTGATAATATTGGATTCATACAAGGTAAGCTCGCGATCCTTTAATATAGGCACTTTGGAATAAGGATTGAGCTGACTGATAATTTCAGGTTTACTAAATAAGTCCACATCGATAATATGGAATCCGTATTCTTTATCATTAAATTGTACCTCGCGTTTGACATCAAATTTTTCTTGAATGAAAATTCGACAACGGTGCGAAAAAGGGCAGACTGTGCCAGAAATCAAATCCATTAGTTAGTAGGCGTAAACTCTTTACAAACGCATCGCACGCTCTTCATGCGTAAGCGATTCAAGGAAAGAGGGTCGTATAAAAAGTCTTTGGGCGTATTTATCCAAAACCATGCCATATTGATCTTTGGGTAGTCGGATGTTGTATTTTTGCAAGCGCCAAAAAAGCGGTGCCAAAGCGATGTCTAAGATACTAAAATCATCGCCCACGATGTATTTTTTGCGTGCAATGCTGGGGACCAAGGCCAGTAGCCGGTCTCTGATGTGTTCCCGGGCTTTTTCTTTCAGTGCATTGACTTGTTTGCCTTTGGCAGTGGATTCTAATATGTGCATTTGGCTGTACAACTCAAGTTCTAAATTATATAAATACAATCTGAAGCGTGCTTTATCTTGAGGTTTGTAAGGTATGAGTTGTGGATGAGGATGCCTCTCATCGAGATACTCCATAATGACATTGGATTCGTATAGTAATAATTCTCTTTCTACCAAAATCGGGGATTCACCAGAAGGATTCATGATGCTCACTTCATCCGCGTCCAGCTTGGCAATATCCCTGATTTGAAAATCAATGTTTTTTTCACACAATAAAAATCTACTTTGGTGCGAGAATGGGCAGGTCGAACCAGAATAAAGCACAATCATTTTAGTAAGTGGTATAAATACTGGTTAGTCTGAATAAAGTCATAAGAAGACTGTAGGATTATCGGCTGGTGTCGCCGGTTGCAACTTGTCCCGCTATTCTCGCATATACTGAATATGCAAGAATAGCTCGCGACTGCGTTAAGTAGTTCACCCCGAAGGATCGGCTTCGGCCGTGAAGTTGGTTGCGCTCACCAAAGCCTAGTTATGATGACAGCTCACCGAGCGACACCAGCCGAGGGTGCAATAGTCTTAAAGAAGATCACTTCCCGATTTTAGGTGGTAAAAAACCTTTTCACCCTAGGTTCAGGGCAACCTCTGCCTGCACTATGCGCGCTCACTTTTGACATGATAATCTGATACATTTCGCGGGTATGCGAAGCCACGCAGAGTACCCAGTGCCTTGGCTTTTCTAGGCTATGTCCTTCCAATAAGCTTTGTTTAACCTCCAAGTGACGAATACCAGTAGTACCATGAAGCCAACGACCCAAAGACCTAGACGATAGTGGGCATCTTTGTCTGGGTTTGACAACCAATCTAAAAAACTCACCAAATCCACTAAGGCATTGTCAAATTCCTGAGGACTTAGGGTGCCGCTATTTAGCGATTTCCATTCTTTAAAAACCGAGGCTTCTTGACCATGCATTATGACTTTTTGAAATTGGGGCACGCGCGTTCCTTGCAATTCCCACAACACATTAGGCATAGCAACATTCGGAAAAATTAAATTATTCGCACCGGTTATTCGACTTGGATCGGCATAAAACGAGCGCAAAAAAGTATATAGATAACTCGCTCCACTGCCTTGAGATGAGGCACGAGAGCGAGCTATCAGCGATAAATCCGGCGGTTCGGTACCAAACCAGTCCCGAGCTTGGCGCGCATTCATGGATGACTTTATAGGGCTGGTTAATTTGGTATCCGGATTAAAAATAAAATGGGTCTTAATTTGTTCTTCGCTTAAGCCAATTTCTGTCAGTTTATTATAGCGTACGAATTCTGCAGAATGACATCCTAGACAATAATTTACAAAAATTTTAGCACCATTTTGCAAAGCCAAAGGATCGCCTCGTTT
>JASGCH010000222.1 GCA_030054245.1 Gammaproteobacteria bacterium
AGGAGGATAGAGTTTACCGCACCCAAACATGAATATCAAACCAAAATTAATAAAAGACTACACAAACTACAAACAGAGTTAAGGTTACCCGGATTTCGGCCCGGAAAAATCCCAGCCCAATTTATTCAAAAGAACTACTTAAAATCAGTCAAGCAAGAGGTTTTAACCAATATGTTTGGTGATGAATTAAGCAAAATCATTCAAGACCATCAATTAAATGTCATAGATTTGCAAGAGTATAAGGAAATCCATTCAGAAAACCATGATGTCCTGTTATGCGAGATTCACTTTGAAATATATCCGGAATTTTCCATACCCAGTTTTGATGGGATTGAATTAAAACAATATTCTTGCGAAATTACACCCGAATCTATCCAGAAAACTATCACTATATTGTTGCAGAAATATCGAACCTTCAGCCCCTCTAGTGAAACTTCTGCGATTAATGGGAAACGCGCTATGGTTGACTTTGAAGGTAAAATCGATGGGCAACCCTTTACTGGTGGAAAAGCCGATGATTTCTCCTTTGTATTGGGGGAAAACACCATGTTGTTGGATTTTGAGCAGGGGGTCTTAGGCATGAGTAAGGGTGAATCTCGAGAAGTTTTAGTGAACTTTCCAGAAGATTATGCCAGCAAGGAAGTCGCTGGCAAGACGGCCAGTTTTAATATTCATTTAAAAGCCATAGACGATGTTCAAGAACCGCTGGTAAACGAGAGTCTCCTAAATCAGTTAGGAATAGAAGGTCATTCTATGGAAGATTTGCAAGAGCAGGTAAAGCAAACCATGCAAAAAGAAGTTTATACTCGAATTGTCCCGATAAATTTTTCTGAAATATCCAATTGGTTAAGCAACCATGCTGACTTCCCATTACCACAAAAGTATCTCCAAGAAGAAATTCTAGCTTTATCTTTTGACGCTCGTAACCATTTAAAATCAAATGGTATGAAAGATGTGGAGAAAATAGATCTGCCCCCCACTTTATTTCTAGAAAATGCCAAGAAAAAAGTTAAATCGAGATTAATATTCTCTAAACTCATAGAAGATTACGAATTAAGCCCAACTTCTACACAAGTACAAGAGTATATCAACTTGATTGCTTCGAGTTATGAGCAACCCGATGAAGTCAAAGGTGTGATTTTTAATGACTCAAATGAATTAGCAAAAATAAAGGACTTGATAACACAGAAAAACATCATTGACTTATTTCATAGCAAAGCCAAGGTTGTCATTGAAGAGCTACCTTTCAATAAGTTAGTACAAGCCCCCAATTAGCTATAGAATACAAGCATTGGTAGCAGACTATGGCATCTCTGTTCAAGGTCAGTTGTCCTCATTGCTATGACCGTTGCACCATCGACTGGTACACCGCTCGGTGAGCTGTCATAATTACAAGGCTTGAGTTGCGCGCAACCAGCTTCATTTCCGAAGATGATCATGGTAGGCGCTCCCAGTCTCGCATATTGAGTATACAAGATCAGGAGCAGAATCCCAAGGATAGCGCAACGAACTGGGACACCTACATAACGCAGTAATTTGACAACTGCGGCACCAGCCGATGGTGCAACCGTCTTTCAATATGCAAGACCAACGAGCGTTATGACATCCCACCGAGCGGCACCAACCCATGAGGCAACGGTCTTAACACAGCTATTTTCTAGTCTAGACCGTAGTGAGATCAAGGAGGCAACGGTCTTGCTAAGGACTTAAATAGCTTAGCCCCCCCATATACGGCAACAACACCGACGGTATCTCAATACGCCCATCGGCAGTTTGATAATTTTCAAGCAAAGCCACCAGCGTTCGTCCCACCGCCAGTCCAGAGCCATTCAAGGTATGCACCCAATCGGTCTTCCCACTTTCGGTGCGGTACCTAGTGACCATACGCCTAGCTTGGAAAGATCCACAATGGGATACCGAACTAATTTCTCGGTATTTATTTTGCCCAGGCAACCACACTTCTAGGTCATATGTTTTGCAAGCGGCAAACCCCATATCGCCGGTACACAAAAGCACCACTCGATAGGGTAACTGTAATTTTTGTAAAATATTTTCAGCATGGCAAGTCATTTCTTCCAAAGCTTGTGCACTGGCATCTGGATGAACAATTTGTACCATTTCGACCTTATCAAACTGATGTTGCCGAATCAACCCGTGAACATCCTTACCATAACTTCCTGCCTCAGACCTAAAACAAGGAGTATGCGCGGTTAATTTAATGGGTAGTTCATCGTTTTTTATAATTTGTTCACGGACGAGGTTGGTTAAGGGCACCTCACTCGTAGGAATAAGATACATTTTATGCGCATCCTCTTCAAACCCTTTTTGCACCATAAATAAGTCGTCGGCAAATTTTGGCAGTTGACCCGTCCCTTGGAGTATATGCTGGTTGACCACATAAGGTACATAACACTCTAGGTAGCCATGTTCCGTAGTGTGTATATCTAACATATACTGGGCAAGAGCACGGTGGAGCCGCGCCATAGACCCTTTTAACACCGAAAATCGGCTACCCGCTAAAGACACTCCCGCTGAAAGATCCAAACCCAAACTCTCTCCAAGACTTACATGGTCTCTTGGGATAAACGCTTTTTCTTGGTAATGATCGGGCCACCAGCTTCTGATAATAGTATTAAACGCTTCATTGGCGCCAATGGGTACTGAGTCATCTGGTAAATTGGGAATATGCATCTGCATATTTTCTAAGGTTGACAACACCTCTTGTAACTCTTGATCTAACCCTAACAAATCTTGATTAATTTG
>JASGCH010000223.1 GCA_030054245.1 Gammaproteobacteria bacterium
CGGGTTGTTTATTATTTTTCTTTCGCGGGTTGTTGGGTTGCTAAGGGAAATTTTGGCTGGTGGTTTATTATTTTTCGTAATGGCGATTTACGGCGTTGCCTGTGTTCCTCTGTTCTAGCGCATTCCATGGCGTTTAGTAACTTGGTTTTTTTACGGTGGTTCGCGATTTTTTTATGAAGGAGTTTGTATGTCAACAACACCCAACCCTCCCTTGTTAGAAGTGCAGGGTATCCAAAAACGCTTTGGGGGTCTGGTGGCTTTGGACCATATTCAATTGCAAGTCGTCGCCGGTCAAGTACATGGCTTGATTGGTCCCAACGGTGCCGGTAAAACCACTTTGTTTAATGTGCTAACGGGGCTCTACCACCCAGACAAAGGGGAATTTAAATTTTCTGGCCGGCCTTATCAGCCTAAACACATACACCAAGTAGTCGCTTTGGGTATTGCTCGTACTTTTCAAAACATTCGTTTATTTGCCGAAATGTCGGTGTTAGACAATATTAAGGTGGGACGACATATTCGTAGCAGACAAAATTTGTGGAATTGTTTGTTGCGAGACAAACAATTCCATCAAGAAGAGGAATCGGTTACCCAAAAGGCTTACGCACTTTTGCACCAAGTAGGCTTAAAAGACAAAGCCCACTATATGGCACGCACCTTAAGTTATGGCGACCAGAGGAGGTTAGAAATTGCCAGAGCCTTAGCCACTGAGCCTAAGTTGTTGGCTTTAGACGAACCCGCGGCTGGTATGAACGCCACTGAAAAAGGTCAATTACGCCAATTGATCGAGTCTTTACAAGCCATGGGTTGCACGATTTTGTTGATTGAGCACGATGTTAAATTGGTCATGGGTTTATGCAATACCGTGACTGTATTAGATTATGGCAAAGTAATTTGTGAAGGGGAACCGAGTCAAGTACGCCAAGACCCTAAAGTTATTGCGGCTTATTTAGGAAACAGTGCCCATTGATATTTTGCCAAGATTACCATTAAATCCTTATGGACAAACCCATCTTATTGCGGACGCAACAACTCAAAGTAGCTTATGGCGGTATTTTGGCAGTCAAGGGCATAGACCTAGAAATTTATGAAGGGGAGCTCGTGAGCTTGATTGGCTCCAATGGTGCAGGCAAGTCCACGACTTTAATGGCGGTTTCAGGTTTATTACCTTTGGCAGGGGGGAGCGTGGAAATTCTCGGTCAAACACTCAGTCCTCAAATGGGTGCTTGGAATTTGGTAAAATCTGGTTTATCTTTGGTGCCAGAAGGGCGTGGGACTTTTACACGGATGAGTGTATTAGAAAATCTCTTGATGGGTGCCTATTTGCGTTCGGATAAAGCCGATATCCAAGGGGATATTGACCGTGCCTTTACGATTTTCCCTCGTTTGGCGGAGAGAAAGAAACAACTCGCGGGTACCTTGTCCGGTGGCGAGCAACAAATGCTCGCCATGGCCCGTGCCTTGATGAATCGTCCCAAATTGTTGTTGTTGGACGAGCCTTCGATGGGGCTTTCACCGATTTTGGTCGACACCATTTTCCAAGTCATAGAAGCAGTGTCCAAACAAGGTGTGACGATCTTGGTAGTAGAACAAAACGCCAGTCGTGCCCTAGAGATATCCAGCCGTTCTTATGTGATGGATACTGGGCATATTAGCTTAAGTGGGTGTTCAGGCGATTTACTGAAAAATCCGTTGGTGCAACAAGCTTATTTGGGGGTCTAGGTTTTGGGACGCATCCATCGCGGAAAATGACGATGGAATGTGTGGCCTGTACTCTCTCGCCTATAAAAGACTAAAGACTGTTGCACCAGCCGATGGGGTGCATGGTTTTGGTTTGTTCATTTCATGCAACGGCGTTTTATAGCGAGCTTATGTTAAAAATTGGTTTAACCGGTGGAATAGGGAGCGGAAAAAGTCTGGTGGCGCATTGTTTGCGAGAATTGGGGGTACCAGTCATTGATTTAGACCACCTAGCGCATAGCCTGACGCAAAAAAATGGCCTGGCTATTTTGCCTATTGCCGAGACTTTTGGCGAGGAGTATATTGTTGACGGCAGTTTGGATCGTGCCAAAATGCGCCAATGGGTGTTTGCCGATAGCAAGGCTCGGCAGAAGCTGGAAGCGATTCTCCATCCTTTGATTCAACAAATGCTGGAAAGGCAATTGGCTGAACTTCAAGGAGAGGCTAGGGTGGTGCTGGAAATTCCTTTGTTGGTGGAGAGTCGAGTTTGGCGACGCAAGCTAGATAAAATCTGGGTGGTGGATTGTCTAGAAGCCACACAAATAGACCGTGTTCAGGTGCGTTCGCACTTGGAACGGCGACAAATCGAACAAATCATGCAACAACAAGCCAAACGACTAGACAAGCTGGCCGCGGCCGACTTGGTCATCTACAACCAGGGTAAAACCTTAGACGCCCTACAATCCGAAGTCCGTTGGGCATTGGATTTGCTGGACAAGACCTTAGATCCAGCCGTTTTGCCATTCTCACCGGACTGGTAGCTTGGTTGAGAGCACAATGAGAGCGTTTTCTGGGCAGTCAGCCACCTATTTTAGAGCAGACTACGGCAAGGCAAGGTGCGTGAGGAGTCTCATGAACACGCCCCTATTCCCAGTGTTGTGTATAGCGATTGTAATATGATGGCAAAAATATGGATTGCTCTTTGGAACGAAGCTTTAACTCATTCTCTAATCACCACTTTCTCGGTGTTGATTCTGCTATTGCCAATGATAAGGGTTGGCGTCAAAAAATACTGGGTGT
>JASGCH010000224.1 GCA_030054245.1 Gammaproteobacteria bacterium
ATCGGCCTCGGCTTCTGGATATTTTTCTAGTTGAAAATAATAGCTAGCTCTGCTGTAATAATTTTTAGCCTGCATAGGCTCTAACTTAATGCCCTCACCAATAAACGCAATGGCGATGTGATACTCGTTAAGCTCAGCATAAGCCATGGCACAGTGGTAATACGCTTCGGCCTTTTTAGGTTGTAAGGCAATGGCATGGGCAAAGGCTCGGGTGCCCTCGCGAAACGCCTGGGTCATACATTGGCTCATGCCCAAGTTATACCAAGCATCGAAGCTTTTAGAGTTGATTTTTACAGCTTCCTGAAATTCCAATTTTGCCAAATCAAACTGCTGTTTTTGAACATACATATAGCCTTTTAATAGGCGACTGTCAAACTCTTTAGGTTGATACTTTAAAAATGAGTTTAAAAATTGCTCGCAAGCTTCGAGTTGGTTTTGTTGATAGGCCTCCTTTGCCAAGTCTAAATAACTCACCAAACCTATACGATGTACGCGTTGAGCTAGTTTTTGAGTACCCTGCACTAGCGTTTTCCCAGCTTCTTGTATCACAGAACTCCAATCCAGTGGTTTGGTTTGACGAAATAGAGTACAAGATGGGTACCAAGCAGTTTTTGTTCCTGTAATTCCCCAGCGCCAATCACTATCAAAAGCCAACATTAACCATACTTCTTTGCCTATAGCTCCAGCCAAATGGGCGATAACGGTGTCCACCGAGATGATGAGGTCTAAGTTGGCGCAAAGCGCCGCAGTTTCATTGAAATCAGTTAATTCACTAGCAAATTCATGCAGATGAGGGTACAATTTGGTGGTTATGCGATCGTCATCGCTTAAATCTTTGTGTAGTGAAATGTACTGAAACTCACTGGGTAACTTGGCAATCAAAGTGGCTAAGGGAATAGAGCGTGAATAATCTGATATATTGTCTGGATTACCTCGCCAAGCCAAACCAATTAAAGGACCATTCAATCGTTTTAGCTTTTCGCGCCATTTTTGACAGAGACGAGCATCTGCCGTTAAGTAAGTGGTTGGAAATGGAATATGGGTAGGAGTGGTTTTATAAGCTACAGGTAAGCTAAAAAAAGAACAATATAGATCGAAATGAGGAATCGGTTCTGAATGACTGATCCAGATACAATCAGCAACCGGTGCCAACAAACTTTTTAAGGACTGTGGCACTTGTACAATGACTTGTTTGGCTTCTTGCACCAGCAAGGGAATATAGCGTGCCAGTTGGATGACATCACCGTAACCTTGCTCAGTTTGTACAAAAATAATTTTTCCGGTGAGTGGGGCTTGACCGTACCAATAAGTTTTATCCGGATAGATATGCAATTTTGAATGGGGGCGTTGCCATCGGGACTCGTAAGCCATAAATCCACCTAAATAATCACCAGTTAATCGCAACAACAAGGATTTATTGATTAAATATTCGATATTTTGAGGGTCTAGGGCTAGAGCTTTATCAAAATCAAGCAGGGCTTTATCTAGCTGGCGTGAAGACATATAGGTACCAGCACGCAAATTAAAAATTTCAGCGTATTCAGGGATGAGCGCGAGAATTTGGGTATAAATAGTTTGTGCCTCTTCCCAGCGGCATAATTTAGCGTACAAAATGGCCAAATTATGCAACCCAGGTGTGAAATTAGGAGCTAGTTGTTGGGCGCGTAAATATATTTCTTCAGCTTCTTTGTATTTACCCAATGCCACCAAAGCTAAACCAAAATGATTAAAAACTTCTGGGTGGTTGGCATTGATATTTAATGCTTTTTGTATGTACTGTGCGGCATTTAAATAGTTTTTAGTTTGGTAGCATAAAACTCCCATCATGTGCAGGGCATCAAAATGGGTAGGTTCAGATTGCAGGATTTGCTCATAAAGACGGCGGGCTACATCGAATTGACCCGCTTGATGGTATTGAATAGCTTGTGGGAATAAATTGGTTTCTATCATGGGTTTAAGTGGTAAATATTGGGGGGCTGGTAAAAGCCAAGGAACATCAAGTTATGATCGTGGTGCCCGGGGTGACTGTAACGCCACAGTTTTTAAGTAGGGGTATCTTGCATGAGGATACCCTGACTCAAACACCGTTGAAGTTTGTCTAGTACCGTATCCCATTGGTTGGTTTTGAGTTGTCTGAATAATTTTATACTTTGATACCAAGGGGAGACATCGCCTTTTTTACCCCATCGCCAATCGCAATCAGTCGCTAGCAAAACCCAAGTAGGTACTCCTAATGCACCTGCTAAATGGGTTACGCTGGTGTCCACACAAATGAGCAAATCTAGGCACTGACAAATAGCCGCAGTATCACTAAAATCTTCTATCATATTTTGGCATTGATAGATCTGTGGGTTTTTTTCAAGAACGGCTAAATCTTCTTCTGTGGGTTCTTTTTGCAGAGAGATGTAGTCAAATTCGGTTGGTAATGCCTCTAGTAACCGGGTTAAATCGATCGAACGCAAATAATCATTGGCGTGTTCTGCACTGCCACGCCAAACTAAACCAATTTTGGGTTTTGACAAAGAGGCAAAGCGGTTTTTCCAAATCGCTATTTGCTTCTCATTGGCGCGTAAATAAGCGGTGGTGTAAGGAATATTTTCTAGGGTGGTCTGATGTGCCAAAGGTAGGGTGAATAATGCGGTATGGTAATCAAAGTAAGGGATACCTTGGTCGTGTCGTATCCACTGGCAAGGATACAAGGGCTGTAATAAGCTTATCAAGGATGAGGGTGTTTGTACAATGATTTTTTCAGTTTGC
>JASGCH010000225.1 GCA_030054245.1 Gammaproteobacteria bacterium
GCTTGGACCCTGCTTGGCTGATGCGTCAATGGCTCCTGCGTGGCATCCATTATCTTGCCCCCGATCCTTTGGTCTCTTGGGCACCTTTTTTTTATCACCACGACTTAAGCTCAGCCATAGAAATCAAAAGTCACTGCTATGCCCTAAGTATCAAATATGTTGAGAAGACTGATCGAGCTATTTTAGAAAAAATGCCGGAGTTACAGCTCCACCAGACTCAAGCTCGACCTATGCCGGCTTTCATCAGTCAAGCTGGCACACCTTCCTTGACTGTGGACTATCAACAGTTCTCAGATAAAACAAGCCAATCCGTATCTGCATTTAGCTATGCCATAGCTAACCAAACTCAGACACAGCAGGTTGGGGCACTGATGATCCAAAACCAATCTGGCATCAAACATGTTATTTTGAAGCAAGAAGGTGTCATAGAAAGTTTACCACCCATTTCTATTCATACTTCATCTAGTTATTTAAATTATGTCCATTTAGCGACACAATTTCGTACCATCCGTTTAGACAAAGAAAAATATCAACTACTCAAAACCGCTTTAACCACTCTAGTTCCGGATTTAATAGAGGTCTATATCGAATATTACGATGGATTTCCAATGTTTTATATCAGACTAACGGGTAGCGACACCTCCTATCCTTTGAGTCAATTTGGCTCAGCGGTTACCAAAGTTTTGTCTTGGGGGTTAACCATCATGCAAACCCATGTCAAAATTTTGTTGATCGACGAAATTGAAAATACCTTGCATTATGCACGGCAAGAAGCCGTATTCCAAGCTTTGTTTGCCATGGCGTCTGCGTTTGATTGCCAGATTATTGCCAATACCCATAGTTACGAATGTTTGCAAAGCATCCATCGTATTTTATTGAATGAAGAAAAATTTCAGGAGGACTTTACTTATATTAAATTAAAAAAATTACCTCAAGCCATTGAGCCTGTTATAGGGGAGTTTTCTACTTTTAGCCGATTGATAGAATATGATGCAGAAATCCGATGAAAAAGATAAGCTCAAGGTAAAACTCATAGCATCTACCCAATATTTAATCATAGTAGAAGGTCAGGATGACGAAAATCATGACCCAAGCTAGATTCCGATCAAAGGGCTTTGCTAGAGACATAGCCGATGGCGCAACAGTCTTACGCAGATCATGCGACGATTTTAGCGCAATCCACCCTCGACTTTAAGAAATTTTTTAACCCAAACAACACACAAACCATCCACACACTATGAACATTCTTCTTCACCACTACCCCACCTCCCCTTTTGCTGAAAAAATCCGCCTGATTCTGGGCTACAAGGACTTGACTTGGCAATCAGTTTACCAGCCCATGGTCATGCCCAAGCCCGATTTACAAGCGCTCACGGGCGGTTACCGACGCATTCCGGTACTGCAAGTTGGCAATCAGATCGTCTGCGACACCTTGCTGATTTGCGATGTGCTAGAGCATCTGGCACCGGAAAAAACCCTATACCCGCCAAGCATCGAGGGTGTGGCACGCACGGTCGCCCAGTGGGCAGACAGCACGCTGTTTTCAGTGGCCATGGCGTATAACTTTCAGCCAGCTGGCGCCCAGCATGTGTTTCGCGGGCAACCAGAAGAGAGCCTGAAGATGTTTGCCGCAGACCGCCAAGCCATGCGCAGTGGTGCGTCGCGCATGCACCCGTCTGACGCGGCCGCTACTTACAAAAGCTATTTGTGCCGTATCTCCAACATGCTTGATAGCCAAGCCTTTTTATTGGGCAGTCAGCCTAGCGTAGCAGATTTTGCAATATACCACTCCTTGTGGTTCACGCGCCAAATCGTACCGCCAGTTGCGGGCATTTTGCAAGCCACGCCCACCGTATTGACTTGGATGGATCGCATGAGTGCTTTCGGGCAAGGTAGGCCCAGCAAGTCATCCACCATGGAATCTATAGCCGCTTGCGCAGTATCAACGAACGCCCAAGACTTGTTTGGCTCTGAAGCAGAGTTCCAAAATGAACATGGCATTGCTCTAGGCGAGCAAGTATCCATCGCGGCAGAGAGCTTTGGAATGGAGCCGAGTATGGGTGAGTTGGTTGCCGCCACGCGCACGCGCTACAGTATCCGCCGCGTGGATGGGCATGCTGGCGAAGTATTCGTGCATTTCCCACGCATTGGTTTTATTTTGAAGAAGGCCAATTGAGGTAGCAAGACTGTGACACCCGATGGTGCAACAGTCTTTTGCCTATGCTTGTTAGCTTAAATTGGCAATAGCATATTCAGCAATCACCTTCCCATAATGTTCTGGCACAAAATGACCGGCATTGCCTAACCCCATGGGTGGAATACAAGCATGAATTTGTTGGGCTATCTGCAACATCAGCGGACGGTTAAACACTGGGTCTGCTTCTCCCATGACCATACACGCTTTACCTTGCCAGCCTTGTTTTAAAAAATCCTGTGCGGCACGAGCCAAGACGGCCCCTTCATCCGTTGGTTTTTCGGGAACTAAGTTAGGAAACGCCCGAGTCGCCGCTCTAAATCCACTATCTGGAAACGGAGCGTTATACGCTGAGGCTTCTGCATCTGATAATTGAGGTTGGGCGCGCTTCAATAACCTGCCAATGTCGAAATCGGGCTTGCTGTTACACATAGCCCGCCAAGCCAAAAAACCTTCAGTTAGAGGCTCTTTGGCTGTCGTCAGGGCGGTATTCATCACCAATAAGCCCTTAAAGCGACTGGGGGCACTCATAGGCAAAGTAAGACCTATCACCCC
>JASGCH010000022.1 GCA_030054245.1 Gammaproteobacteria bacterium
TTTACAAAGGGAATACCAGATCACCCTGTTTCAGGGTGGGTTGCTAAATGACTGCCTTACGCGGTTTTCTTCTAAGATAAGACAGTGGCACCATCGGCTGGAGCAACAGTCCTATTGAGTATATGCGAGATCAAGAGCGCAAGCGCAATGCTCAACGAATGGAGGCACATACCAACGCAGTAATTTGGCAACCACGGTTGGCAACCACGGCATCAGCCTATGGTGCAACGGTCTTAGGACAGTTCGCTACGCGATGGTCTTACTTTTTATAAGATGCGTATGGTAGGTGGCGCACTTATCGCGCGCTGTTTTTAGGTACAAAATTGTTAACTAGGTATAGAAAACTCATCATGATAGGCCGAAATCCGCTTTTTTTTTATTGATTCACTTATATCCAGAAAATTTTGCAATAATTGATGCCCGTGTTCCGTGAATATAGATTCTGGATGAAATTGTACCCCGAAGGTCGGGTAGTATTGGTGTTGAATAGACATGATGCAACCATCTTCGCTGTAGGCGGTGACGATTAAATTGGGGGTGTTTTCTAAGGAAGTTTTATCCATCACCAAGGAGTGATACCGATTGACCACAAAAGGAGATGGGATATGTTTAAAAATTCCACTTTGGTCGTGTTGTATGGAGCTGGTTTTGCCGTGCATGGGGTAGTTGGCTTGGACGATTTTCCCACCAAAGCAGATGGCAATGGCTTGGTGCCCTAAGCATACACCTAGGATGGGTAGCTGAGGTGCTGATTTTTTTATCAGTGGGATACTGATTCCTGCCCTATCAGGAGTCCCAGGACCTGGAGATATAACAATGGCGTCAAAATCCTCTAAATTGATGGTAGATAGTGGTTTGACATCATTGCGTACAACTTCGACTTCTGCACCCAACTCTCCTAAATATTGGACCAGATTAAAAGAAAAGGAATCGTAATTGTCAAGAAAGAAAATTTTTAGCATGGTTATTTTTCATGGTGCAACAGTCTTGTAAATTCCGCTGGAGACGAACCCCAGCCTTGTAATTTGCTTGCTCGTCCGAGTTTGAGTAACGGTCTTATCATGGGATGACTGGCTGTGAATGAGGGGCACCAGAGTATTGTATTACACAGAGGATCGTTTACGATACATTCCCCAACCTTCAAGGGTCATCACTAAGGCGTCGTGTTGATTTTTTGCCTCCCAGCGAGTTAGTGCCATTCCCAATGAAGGGTTACTTTTCATTTCTTTAGTCTGCATAACTTCTACGGTTAGGGTTAGACTATCTCCAGGATATACCGGCTTTATCCAACGAATACTTTCCATTCCTGGCGATCCTACACTCGCAGAGTTTAAAATAAATCCATCACAAAGTAATCGAAATAAGACCGCACAAGTATGCCATCCACTGGCAATGATGCCACCATAGATGGAGTTTTTTGCTCCTTCTACATCAATGTGAAAGGGTTGGGGATCGTATTTGTTGGCAAATTCTAAAATCTCATCTAGGCTAAATACTTTGGGACCCATTTCAAATTTTAGGCCGGGTTGTAGATCTTCCCAATAGTATAAGATATCGTGTTTTTTCATGGTTACCTTTCAAAAATGATGGATCAAATGGCTACGAGGCAAACCGGATGTGCTCCATAATGCAGTCATTTAGCGGTATAGTCGGCGGTGAACCCGAAGGTGCAATAGGTCGGTCTGCAAAAGTCTTATTAGGTGATTTTCTCCAACAATTGTACAGCAACAGTTTTCCCTAAATCAACTGCTTGTTGAACATTTTCTACGGTAGATTCGTGGGTGTGGGTATAAATATTAGTTAATCCATGAGGTTGCCATTTGACTTGCAGTTGTAAACATGACGAATGCCTAAAGTGGGCATGAGCCGCAAGAGCTGAGTGACAACTTGTTTCTAAATAAGTAGCTAAAGTCCGTTCTGCAGTGACCGCCAAATGAGTGGGCATATCCTGAAGGTGCAAAATCAGCTCGTGTAGCCACGAGGGTGTACTTTGCAAACACTCTACAATGAGTGCTCCCTGACCAGGCGCCGGCAACATCCACTCTAAAGGTAATATTTCAGAGACTAAATGGGTTAAGGATAGACGACGAATGCCGGCATTCGCCAAAATGATGCCATCGAATTGTTCGGCCTTGTTGATGCGACTATTGATATTTCCTCTAAGGGGTACTATGTTCAGGTCTGGCCTAAATTGGGTTAATAACATTTTTCGGCGAGGACTAGTTGTCCCGATGCGGGCACCCAAAGGTACTTCTTGGAGGCTGGGATACCTGTGAGAAATCCAAACATCCCTCACATCTTCTCTAGGCAAAACTACTTGGATCGCAAATGCACTATCCAAAATGCTGGGGACATCCTTGGCAGAATGGATGGCCAATTGTGCCCGACCCTCTAATAATGCGACTTCGAGTTCTTTGATAAATAAACCTTTACCCCCTTGTGAAAATAAACTAGGCTCAAGCAATTGATCTCCCCGAGTGGTGAGACCAAGAATATCAGATTCGTAGCCCGATTCTTTGATGGCATCTTGAAGTAAGTAAGCTTGCTTAAGAGCTAAAGCACTTTGGCGCGTGGCTATGGTGAGTTTCAAAATATGTCTAGTGAGGTTAAGTAGAGGATGGTGCAACAGTTTTGTGTACGCTATATTTTCCAAGCATCAAGGGAATCGCCAAGGCGTCGTGTTGATGTTTCCCAGTGAGTGGATATCATGCCCAATAAGAGACCTTTGCACCCTCGATTTCATCGCCGACTACAGTGCCAAATGACAAAGTTATGCGGTTCACTCCGAGGGAACATCTTTGGAAATCAAGCTGGTTGCGTGGAAGCCTTGTACTTTGGTAGCTCACCGAGCGGCACCAGCCGATGGTACAACGGTTTTACAGTCTTAAAGACGGATGTCTGGTATGCGTTGCAACCGACGACTGCCTTTTATTTCAAACCGACCCAACGGTCTTGGAGATATGAAGGTAAAGGTCTCATTGAGCTCATTTGGGGTAATAGGTGTAGTACGCCGATAAGCCGGATTCTGTGAATAGAAAATTCTACTTAACTGTCATTCATCTGGGCCATAGGTCACCCTATGGCTCTAGCTACCTACCCGTCAGCTCGGCGGAACCACTTCATAGCTGACCTACTTGGTATTGCTGCATGCAGAGATTGCCCGTTTCACCCATCATACATTACATACAATGACTCGTCTCTGTTGCTCTAATCCTCACCTCACGGTGGGGAGGTGTTACCTCCTGCATTGTCCTTTGCAGTCCGGACTTTCCTCCATTACGATATAAGTAAAAGGCCGTTGCACAACCTCGGGTAGCTGTCATAATTACAAGGCTTGAGCGAACGACCCAGCGGAATTTACTCAAAGCTGGTGGCTAGCGCATAACGCAGTAATTTGACAGTGTAACAAGTTCGTGCAACAGTCTTAGTAAAGTAACAGCGACAGTCTAGCATACTACCAGTGTAGTATACTCCAAAATTTCGGGTAAAATTTACCGTATCTTTAGGGTTTAAAATGGACCTAACTTGATTTTACACATTTTTAAGTTAAAATGGCTACCTAAAGATTGTGGCACCATCGGCTATGCCGCTCGGTGAGTTGTCATAACGCTTGTTGGTCTCGCATATTGAGTATATGCGAGAATAGCTTGCCGAGGTGTAACCGCGGCACCAACCGTCGGCGCAACAGTCTTACCATAGGAACTATATGCACAGATTAAGTTCAGGTACAATCTGTTAACTGAACTGTTTTTTAACTTATTTCGATCATTATGAAAAAACTATTAATGGGCATCATAGCCAGCTGTATTTTCGTTCCTCTAGTCACCCAAGCACAATTTGCCAAACCTGAGGACGCTATCAAATATCGAAAAAGTGTATTTTCGGTGATGGGGAATCACTTTGGCAGATTAGCTGGTATGGCACAAGGTAAAATTCCATTTGACGCTAAAATTGCCAAAGAGGACGCTGATTTAATAGCCTTTATAGCCAAATATTCACTCAGAGGCTTTATATCAGGTAGTGACAAGGGGGAGACCAAGGCTAGCCCTAAAATTTGGGAGGAAACTAGCAAATTTGAGCAATATGGCGATAAATTGTTATCCGAAGTTGTTAAGCTACCACAATCCGCCGGAAAAATCGATGATCTAAAAGCGGTGGTGGCTTCTGTAGGGGGTAGTTGCAAATCTTGCCATGATGATTTTCGTTTAAAGTAACTCCTTGTGGTTTTATCAATCCCGAGGAATTTTTAGGTAAAATCATGTGGCTATTAAGGGCTTTGCATAGGCATGGCCGATATTTTAAGCTTATAGTGGCTGGAAACCTCGATCTGCGACCATTCCCGGAGGTCTATCAATCATGATAAACCGAAGCCACACTTGTAAATCTTTAAGATTATCGATCAACTTCGGTGAGCTGTTAAAGTACAAGGCTTGAGCGGAACGCCGCCAGCTTCATTTCCGAAGATGATCATTCGCTGGTGAGTACTGCATAACGCAGTCATTTGACAACCGTGGCACCAGACGATGGTGCAATAGTCTTTCTTTAGGTTGGATATTTTCTAAGTAATATGCCTAAGTTGCGTGCCATGCTGGAGTCTGATCTCATCGAAATTATTCGGATGGAAGCCGTAGCTAACCCTGTGCCATGGAGCAAGCTGGATTTTGCAATGGCCTTGCAAAGCAACCAAGTCGGCTTAGTTATCGAGGGCATCCATGGCAATGTGATGGCTTACCTAGTTGGACAAATAGAAGGTTTTATAGGGCACATTTATAATGTATTGGTAAATCCGGAGTTCGTACGCCAGGGTCTGGGGTCACAACTGATGAAACACTTTATAGAGTTAGCACGAATAGCTCATTGCTCTGAAGTTTGGTTGGAGGTAAGAGCGGGTAATGATGTAGCTATAAAGTTTTATGAGCATTGGTGTTTTGCCAAAGTGACTGTACGAAAAAAATATTATTACCTACACACTGTGCGGAAATTTGAAGACGCTTGCCTTATGACCAAGATTTTGTAAATCGAACGAAGAGAGTCGTCGTCCCATTGGCTTAAAAAGACGGTGTGTCGCGCTCAGTCATCTGATGGGATGACTTGTTTGACTAAATATAGGTAGTTTTTAGTATTTTTTTTAATTAGGGGGTTTTTATGGAAATGCATACGATGTCAAATACCATCAGGTTGGAACAACCAATCGACTCTATCTCGGCTTTCACGAAATTGCAACAGCAAATGGAAACATTAAACAAGCAAATCGAAACATTAAACAAGCAAATCGAAATGTCCTTGCAAATTCAAAACAGTACATTTCACTATATCAGGAAGTTGAACCAGTTGCAGGCACTCTATGAAAACCTGAAACTAAATGCTAATCACAAAAACCCTTTAAATAGCTTTGGGTTACAATGTTTTTCGCAAAATGAAGAAGATGGTATCACCCTAGAAATCGTTCGTCGACTAAATATTCATAATGGTACTTATGTAGAGTTTGGTGTAGAATCTGGTGTACAAAATAATACCCTTATTTTAGCTACTATGGGCTGGAGTGGTTTTTGGATTGGAAACCAGGATTTGGCTTTTAATTGGAGTCAAGCCACTAAGTTCGCCTATTTGAAAAATTGGGTGACTTTGGAAAATGTATCAAGTCTAGTTGAAAGTGGTCTCCAAACCATACAAAAGCAAGAGATAGACTTTTTTTCTTTAGATTTAGATGGTAACGATTACCACTTTGTAGAAAAAATTTTAGCTGATCTATCTGAGCCTAAGAGACCCAAAATTTTGGTATTGGAGTATAACGCAAAATTTATCCCTCCGGCTAGGTTTCTCATGACCTACAACCCTAATCATCGATGGATGGGGGATGATTATTTTGGTTGTTCGCTAGTAACTTGGCTGGATTTGTTGGTAAAGTATGGTTACAAACTGGTTTGTTGTGGTGCACAGTCTGGAGCCAATGCTTTTTTTGTGCGAGAAGAGTTTGCTAACTTGTTTGCAGATGTTCCCAAAGACATACGCGACATCTTTGTGCCAGCTAGATATGTTACAAGTTACTTGGATATGGGGCATAAGGTGTCGCCAAAAACCATCGAAGAGTTTATGAACAGATAAAGACTGTTGCACAGACCCGTTTATTTTGAAGCGATTAAATTTAACGGACCAAAAAAGTAAATCATTGCCAAGATGAGTACCCAAGTATTAAATGTCGGTATTGTAGGTGCTGGTGCTTGGGGTAGCACCATAGCTAAGATATTGGGTGAGAATGGTATATCTTGCACTATTTATACGAGAAGCGAAGAAGTCGCTCATGAAATCAGTGTACACCATACCAACCAAAAATATCTACCTGCCATTAAGATACCCCCAAATGTATGTGCCACCACCAAGACCGAATTGGTACCGACCAGAACTCTGATCATTGCTCTCCCTGCCGTAAGCCTGCTCGCGTTAAGTGAGTTTCCACTCACCATAGATTCGCGTATTTTGATTCTGACAAAGGGACTAACTGAAAATGGAATGTTTATTTCCACCTATATCGAACAATGGAGCTCTCATTTAGCGGTATTGTCAGGCCCCAACTTGGCAGGAGAATTAAGTCGCAATTTACCCGCGGCCACAGTGATTGCCTCCCGAGATCAAAGTATGGCTCGAATGTTTCAAAGCATTTTGAAACGACCTTACTTTCGTATTTATTTAAGCGATGATCCTACGGGAGTAGAGCTTTGTGGAGTATATAAAAATGTCATAGCTCTTGCCGTAGGCTTATGCGATGGGCTGGGTCTAGGTGCAAATGCACGCTCAGCACTCATTACGAGAGGTATTTCTGAGTTGCTCAAAATATGTCGAAAGCTCAAAACGAAACCTGAAACCTGTTTCGGTTTAGCCGGTATTGGAGACATTATGGCTACAGCTCACTCTCATGAAAGTCGAAATTATCAGTTTGGCTACCATTGGATAAAACCCAATACCTACCATTCTCGCTCTAATACAGCGGAAGGTTACCGTAATGTTAAGATTATTTTTAATAAAACATTCGTAGGCTTGGATCTTCCTATTGCAAAGGAATTGTATTTCATATTTTATGAACATAAATCACCCATGCAATCTATACAGGATTTGTTAGCTAGGCCTTCCGGTTATGAATAAAATACGGCTCGCCTGTGGATGAGCAAAATCTATGCTGAGAGCGAGCAAGGACTGGTTATGAGGGGCAAACGCGGGACACCACGGTCTTACGAATGGCTAAAACAAGTCGCCTTGCTCTACCATCTCAATGGCACGCAGAATGGCGGATAATTTTTGTTCAGTTTCTCTCCATTCATTTTCAGGGACTGAGTCAGCCACTACGCCAGCAGCAGCTTGTGCATAAACATAATTTCCTTTGACAAGGGCGGTGCGAATGGTAATCGCCACATCCATATTGCCTGAGTAAGAGATATAACCTATGGCCCCACCGTAAATTCCACGCTTACTGGGTTCTAGTTTGTCGATCAATTCCATCGCTCGGATTTTGGGGGCCCCGGTCAGGGTGCCAGCTGGAAAGGTAGCTCTTAATACATCGATATTACTTAAGTCGGGCTTCAAGATTCCTTCGACATTGCTTACAATGTGCATGACATGGCTGTATCGTTCGATAGCAAAGGCTTCGGTTACTTTGACAGTCCCGATCTTAGCTATGCGCCCTAGATCATTGCGAGCTAGGTCTATCAACATAACATGCTCAGCTCTTTCTTTAGCGTCACTTAAGAGTTCTTGGGCGATGGCTTGATCGGCTTCTGGGGTGGGTCCTCTGGGTCTGGTGCCAGCTAGAGGTCGGATAGTGACTTTTTGCCCTTGCTCGCAGGCTTCTTTTCGTACCAAAATTTCGGGAGAAGCACCAATTATCTGGGCACTGCCAAAATCATAATAATACATATAGGGGCTGGGGTTTATGGTTCTTAAAGCACGGTATAAATGTAAGGATGGACCATAAAATATTTTTTTTACCCTTCTTCCTACCTGGATCTGCATACATTCCCCTTCGGAAATCCAAGTTAAACCTTGTTTTACCGCTTGTAGATAGTCTTCTTTAAGAAATTCATGTTCTGGGGGATTGATGGGTAAAGAACCCGGTTTTTGGGGAATGTCGAGAGGATGTTTTAATTCATGGTGCATCGCTAGGAGTTTTTGGTAACCTTCCGCATAAGAGTCTGAGTTGGCGGTGTCAGCAAAGGTGATCAATTGTAATTTACCACGCAAATTGTCAATTACCACCAAATCCTGACAATGGACTAAAAAAATATCTGGTAATCCTAAAGTGTCCGGTGGACAAGTCGCTATCAATAAGGGTTCAATATGGCGGCTGACATCGTAACCAAAATACCCCACCAACCCCCCGCAAAAAGGAGGAAGATTTGGGGGGATATATACTTTCCAGCGATTGCAGTAAGCTTCAATATAGCTTAGAGGATCTCCGGTAATGGTTTCTTGGACATGGTCATTGTATAATAGCTCTGTTTTGGCGAATGCTCCAAATCCAGTCGAACGAATGCACTCTCGAGCCGACAGGCCTATAAAACTATATCGACCAAATCGTTCACCACCCAATACCGACTCCAGTAAAAAACTATATTTACTTTGTTTCTTAGTTAACTTGCAATAAACCGACAACGGGGTTTCTAAATCAGCCAAGGTTTCTAATACCAACCCGACTTTTTGATAGCCTTGTTCTGCAAGTTGCTGGAACTCTAGATAACTGGTGAAGGTGCTCATGGTGTGGTGTACTTTGGTATGGCTAGTTCTTGGATATTTTACTAGATTCTATACCTTGAATCAAATAATCCATAGACAAAATGTGCATATCAGACATAGTTTCAGCATCATGAAGGCGTAGCATGCCGTTGGTATCATACAAGGGACCACGAAAAACTTTAAGCTGTGCATTTTTTAGTTGGCTAGTCATTTTGTCTAATTGTTGTCGAATTTTGCTATTAAGTTGTTTATGTACACCTTGAATTTTTATCATTCCCTGAGCTATCCCTCCCCAAGTATTGGCTGTTTTCCATTGACCTTTAGATACCTCCATGACCCTTTGGGAATAATAATCTCCCCAATGGTGAGTAATTGCCAACAATTGTGATTTTGGGGCAACCTTGCTCATATCTGAATGGTAAGCGATACCCCACTTTCCCTTTTCTTCGGCGACCAACATCACTGCGTCAGAGGCGGTATGGAAGGATAAAATATCGGCTTGCTGTTGAATCAAACTAATAGCCGCTTCCCGCTCTTTGGGAGGGTCGTACCAAGTGTTAATCCATAAAACTTTTAGACGGATATTGGGTTCTACCGATTTAGCTCCTAGGTAAAATGCGTTTATACCTTGCATAACTTCAGGTATTGGGAGGCTCGCAACATACCCTAAAACCTTACTTTTGGATACCATGCCCGCTACTACCCCAGCCAAATAACGCCCCTCATAATAGCGGGCGTTGGCTATGGCTACATTGGGTGCTTGCTGATAGCCGGTAATACTTTCAAATTTTGTTTTTGGAAATTCCTCTGCGACTTTGAGGGTTGGAGTCATATATCCAAAGCTAGGGGTTATGATTAGATCATAAGACTTTTGTGCAAAATCCCGTATAACTCTTTCGGCATCAGCACCTTCATCCACATTTTCGACATAACGAGTGGTGATGGCTATCCCAGCTTGGGACATAGCTTTCTCAAGTTCTTGGCGTCCTTGATCGTGTTGAGCTACCCAGCCAGTGGTGCTAACCGGAGTTACATAAATAAATCCAATTTTTAATTCGGCGTGTGTTACCGTAGAAAAAAAACCTGCCAAAAGCATAGAGTTCAACCACAGCCAAAAAACTTTCAATCGCATACTAATAAGTTGATAAGGTAAATAGCTAATTATACTAAAAAAGACTGTTGCACCGATGCAACAGTCTTTTCTTAGGAATGACGATGGGCGAGCGAATGGACTTAGGGGGTGGTGAACCTCAAGTGGAGTTATGCCTTTCGGTTATAATTTAATTTTTAGAGGATTGTGGTATGGAAATGTTTTGGGATATAGAATTTTGGGTGCGGTTGAGCCAAGTCATCTTGATAGATTTATTGTTGGGTGGGGATAACGCCGTTGTAATTGCTTTAGCCACGCGCCAATTGCCCAAACACCAGAGAACGCAGGGAATCTTATGGGGCACGGCTGGTGCTTTGCTGATTCGAGTTGTCATGGCCTACTTTGCGCTAAGTTTATTACAGGTTCCTTTTCTAAGGATGGTGGGTGGTCTATTATTGTTTTGGATTGGCGTCAAAATGGTCGCATCCAGAGAAGAAGAAGAGTTAAGTAAAATAAAAAGTAGCGAAAAGATGTTTGATGCAATTAAAACCATAGTCATAGCTGACATGGTTATGGGCATAGACAATGTTGTTGGCATTGCGGCGGTAGCTAGTCAAAACGAGCAATACGCCACTTTTTTGATAGTCAGTGGATTGATGGTATCGGTTCCAATTATCATACTGAGTAGTCAATTATTTTTGAAACTTATCGACAAATATCCGATCATAGTGATTTTGGGTAGTTGCTTATTGGGTTGGATAGGAGGTAGCATTTTCATCGGAGATAAAATACTAGAAGGCTTCCAAGCTTGGGCTTGGGTGGGGGTAGAGCCTATGGTTACTCCTATAAATAGGCTATTAAATACTAGCATTACTTCAAACCAAGCATTAGGATGGTTAGCTGGCATCGCTGGGGTTTTTATCGTTTATACCTTAGGAAGATGTAAAACACCGGCTAAAATCTAAGGTGGTAGGATGACTGCATCGCGAGTAGGACTCTTTTGTACCCTCGGGTTCACCACTGGCTATTAAATAACTGCGTGGTGCGGTGTACCCATCAGCGGATAAACCGTAAGAGACTTTTGCATCGACGGCTACGCCGCGGGCTGCACTGCCAAATGACTGCGTTATGTATCTACCCCCGTTCGTTGCGCTATCCATTGCGCTTCCGCTCCCAGTTTCGCATATACTCAATATGCGAGACTGGGAGCGCCCACCATGATCATTTGAGTAAATTCCGCTGGGGGCGTACGCTCTAGCCTTGTCCTTGGATTAGCTCTCGTCCGAGCTTGTGTAAAAGTCTCATCTTAGCGTTGTGCTCGGCATGCTAATGGTTTATTTGGGTGGTCAATTGCACTCCTCGATTTATACACCTCTCATCAAAAACTCAGTGCAAAAACATTTTTTGGTTGGACTCATATTCGCCGTATTGGGCACCCTAACCTTTAGCGGTAAGGCCATTATTGTCAAGTATATCTATGTTCAATACCATACTCCAGCAGATATGGTATTGTTGTTGAGAATGGCTATGGCCTTGCCATTTTTTTTATTGACGGCACTCTATCTTGGATATAGAGATAAGTATAAAACGCATAAACTATTCAATTCCATTCTTTTAGGGAAACTGATATTTTTAGGCTTTATCGGGTATTACCTTTCAAGTATGTTGGATTTCTTGGGTTTGCAATACATCACTGCGGGCTTAGAGAGGATTATTTTATATCTCAATCCTACCATCGTTATGCTACTCGGAATGCTCATCTACAACCGTCGTATTAAGAGGCGAAATGTGGTGGCGATTGGGGTCAGTTATTTAGGGGTACTGCTGGTGTTTGGGCATGAATTAAGTTATTTTGGCAACCATGTGGTCTGGGGAAGTTTACTGGTTTTGCTCAGTTGTATGACTTATGCACTTTATTTGGTCTTAAGTGCACAATGGGTGAATGGATTGGGTGCGTTGCGGTTGGCGAGTTGGGCGTCAAGCTTCGCCAGTGGATTTGCCATTATTCAGTACGGTATTTTTAACATCTCTTCCTTGGGTGCCATTGCCACTATTCCCTACGAAGTGCTGCTCTTATCCTTCCTCAATGCCATTTTATGTACCGTGTTGCCGGTGTACTTTGTCATGTTAGCCATGGAGAAATTGGGCTCTGATTTAACTTCTCAAACCGGTATGTTGGGGATGATATCGACCATTTTTTTAGGCCACTGGATTTTAAACGAACCCATTAACAGTTGGATTATCAGTGGTATTATCTTGGTGTTGGTGGGCGTTTTTGC
>JASGCH010000226.1 GCA_030054245.1 Gammaproteobacteria bacterium
CGCAAACTAGCTGGATAAATGGCTTCCTTCTGCAAAATTTTTTGATACCCTAGAATAGATTTTTGGGTACATTCAAACGCTGAAGGAAGTTCTCCTAATTGCCAATAAATCGTCGCCATTTTGTACAGAGCATGCGCACCGTAAAACCAATTTTCAGGCACTTCGTGGGTTAAATCGATCAAGGTATTGCATACGCTATACATTTCCAAAAAATACTTGAGTGCGGATTGCCATTCAGCCAAAACCAGCAATTCCTCAGCCAAATAACTACAAGCCAATTTATAATGACTCAGAATCTCCGGGTTGTGTTGCTTAAGTTGGTATTGTTTATGGTACCAATCATAAGATCGCTGAAATTCGACCAGCGCTAGCTTAGGTTCGTCAGTATGGTGTAAAAGAATGGCCAGTTTGCGATAGTTCAGAGCCAAATCTAACACCATTAAGTCTCGGTTATCGGAAAATGAAGCTAATTTTTCAGCGTAATGAATGCCTTGTCGGTAGTGAAAGATGGCTTCCCCGTCCCTCTTCAAATGGGTTAATACCATGGCTAGGTGTAAATGACTGCTCCAGACTTTTTCTAAGCTCAGCAAATTCCCTGTCTGCCGCTCCATGAGCTCGTGCCTAATACGGCAGGCATCTATTTGTGCTTCAAGGGCTTTGTCTAAATCATTTTGCTCCCAATATAAGTCATACAGTTGCTCAAAACACAGTGCCATATTGTGTAACTCAACCACATCATGCGGAGTTTTTTGGTGCTGACCATAACACAACAGAGCTAAATATTGTTGGTATTTAATCGCTTCAGGTAGGTTCCCTAACTGTCGGTGAAATTGGCTGAGATGCTGAGCGGCATAACGATCCTCGCTGGTGTAGGACAGAGCCCTTTGTAAGCTCTCTAGTGCGTAATGAATATGGGTGGGTGTGTACAAAAAACAAGCTTGTTGTTTGGCATATTCAGCGGCTAAAAGGGCATCGGCCGGTTCACCTTCGATAGCGATTTTTTCGTTGATAAATAGAAGATAAATAAGGCTATTATAATCTCCATTGGTTAAATCAAATAACACTCTATTGACCGAAAAAGTTGGATTATGACGAGACTCTAGCAAACCTTGGAAGGCATTCCTTCTAAGATTTAAAGTAGCTTCACTCATCGTCCAGCCTGGGGCATCATGACCGATAGACATCTTCAGCAAAAGTTCAACTTCTTCTTGTATATCCACCAGCTTCATCTCCTCTATCTGGGGAGCGAGGTTTTTCAGTGCGTGTAAATCAATAGGTCCTAATTTAACAAGGTCTTTAAGGCCTTTTTCAAAGCGCTGGGTATCTGCTGGTAAATCTAATTTGGGTGCCATTTTTTTGGAAGATATCGCATTCCCATGAAATGGCTTACTGGGTTTAAAAACCCACCAAAACCACCAGCCAAGCAAGATAGAAAGCACGATGCCTACATAGTACCACCAAGGTGCATACCAGATAAGGTCGAGAAATGTAGATAAGGGTGAAAATTGCACTATGGCTGAAATAAAAAAAGACGGTTGCACTGCTCAAAGAGAAGTACACCAGCCGAATTTACGAAGGTGTTCATCCTGGGTAAACTAGATAACCTAGTCATTTGACAGTGCAATCGGTGGTAAAACCAAGGGTGCAAAGGTCTCAGTCCGGACTTACGCACAGAGGCACCATCCAACCCCTAGCGCCCTGTACTACCTGCGCTATTTTAGCCGGTACTGGGTTTTTCCCAACTCCCCATTACTCCCGATTTATGGATAAAAGACGCCTAAAAAAGTCCTAATAAACCATCACCCAAGTTCCAAACTACCTCGAGTTTTTGATAATCTGACTCAGAATAGACTTCACAAAAACGGGGGCTTCATGACTCACCCAATGGCTACAATGAGGTAAACGGTGAATGGTTAATTGGGGAATATAGTCTTCTAAGCCATCGAGCAGTCCTTTAGCCAACAGTGCCTGGTCCAAAAGCCCCCAAATCACGGTAGTCGGCACATCGACGGTCAAGCGATCTTTGGGGAGGGTTATTTTTTGTAGTTCAGCCAAGGCTTCGGCGTTAACTGGCGGTCGTACTGGCGTCGCCGTGTAGTAATGCAACATAGTGGGCAAACTTTGATCCCACAAAGCACGGTATTGGGCAATTAAGTCTTCAGTTAACCAATGTTGGGCACTGCTAGCACCCAATTGAGCCTCTACACTATCAGAGGCTTGGCTGTCGCTGGCGGCTAACATATTCAAAGCCCGGCGGTAATGGTCAGCACGCAAAAGTTGAGGGGCGTCGGGTCTGGATAAAAAATTCATATAAAGACTGGCTTTTTGTTGCGCAGAGTCCGTTTGCAAGGCTTTTAAGAATAATCCTGGATGAGGTGAATTGATCATCAACAAATGCTCCAGCAGGCTTGGGTATTGATTGGCCAAATGCCAAGCCACTGCCCCACCCCAATCATGGGCCACCAAGACGGCCACTTTGGCCGATAAACTGTGGATAAAATCTAGAATATCTTGTAACACCCATTTTTGGCGGTAGTGCTCGACTTCGGGTGGCGAATAAGAACCGGCGTATCCGCGTAAATTAGGGGCTAGACAAAAAAAACCTCCGTTTTCTTCTCGAGAAAAATATTCCAAATAGTCGTCCCAAATAAACGCCGCCTCAGGAAACCCGTGTAAAAATAATAAAACAGGGCGGTTAGCCGAGCCACAATAGCGGTAGTGCACATAACTGCCTGAAGC
>JASGCH010000227.1 GCA_030054245.1 Gammaproteobacteria bacterium
CGGATATTGGCAATTGGTAAAAAGATGTTAGGGTACTCCGTCGGTGCCACGACCGACCCTAAGCCGTTGCACCGTGATCTTTTATACCGCTATCCATCATAAAAATTTATAAAATGTAACGCGGTCATTGACTAGGTCCATGTGTCATAGAGATACAACGGGACTTTGGATCGGTGGGTTAGAAATGTGCAAAATATGAAGAATGGACAGCCGGGATTTACCTTGTTAGAACTGGTCATCGTGTTATTTATCATGGCTTTGTTGGGTTCTATGGTTATGGTTAATTTTCACCAAAATACCAGTAATCAGTTGCGATTAGAGGCTACCCGCCTAGGTGGATTTTTGCAATCCGTACAAGTGTACGCGGAGATTCAGGGAGCTACCTTGAAGGTGAATGTAGGCGAGGGTGGCATTGAAGTTGTGGGTTTTAAGTATAAACCTCCGTTAGCCACCGATTTTAAGTGGCTCAATCCGGATACCTTAGGCGTAGTAGATCAATTTCCTATTTTTTCAGAACCTTTGCAACCTCTTCAAAAAATCATTTTATCTAGTAAATCAGATGGGCAAACCAGAGTGGTCTTGCAAAAAAGTGGTGTAGGAATGTGGCAAGTGGGAACACCGTAAAACGGGTGTCAGAGAGTCGCTGTGTAGCGGTTTTTTGGGTCAGTTTGGCGAGGTCTTTTTAATCAAAAACGCGTTGACGAATTGTAAGTTGAAGAATCTTCTAAATGGCTTTACCTTAGTAGAAACCATGGTGTCAGTGGGCATTATGGCTCTGGTGTTGATCACAGGTTACCGTGCTGGAAATACTATTTTTCAATATTCTGATAGGCAAGCGCAAGTATTTTTGGCGCAGTTGTGCGTTGATAATGCTTTTATCGCCATGCAACTCTCTGGTCTCTTACCCAATATAGGGGTACAAAGCGAGGAATGTTTACAGGGAAAATACCGGTTTATCTTACATACTACGGTACAGGTAACACCTAATCCAGCTTTTCGTCGAGTCGATACGCGCGTAGAAACTTTGGATAAAATATCCTTGTTGGTGGTGTCAAAAGTAATTGGCACGAAATAAAGAAGATGGTTGCACCAGCCGATGGTGCAACCATCTTGACGATGGTGCTAGTCTTTCTAAGGGTAGTTTTCTAATATGATGTCAATGAACAAAAAATTGTGGTCTGGTTTATTTACGCAACCCGTAGATGAGGGGGTGGCCGCATATACAGCCAGCGTACATTTTGACCATAGGTTATGGGAGGTCGATATACAAGGCTCCTTAGCACATGCACACATGCTGGCTCAACAAGGCCTCCTGAGTCCCGAAGAATTGAAACAAATTCAGCATGGTCTGGAGATCGTTGGTCAAGAAATACGCCAAGGCGAGTTTACTTGGCGTATTGAATTAGAGGACATACACAGCAATATCGAAGCCCGATTGATCGAATTGATTGGCTACAGTGGTAAAAAACTACACACTGGACGCAGTCGAAACGATCAAGTGGCTACGGATATGCGTTTGTGGCTGGTGAAAGAACTGACCCACATTCAACAGTTACTCAGGTATTTGCAACTGGCCTTGGTAGAATTGGCAAGATCTCATACCGAGACCTTGATGCCAGGCTATACGCACTTACAGGTGGCACAACCTATTAGTTTTGCCCATCATCTTTTGGCTTATGTTGAGATGTTCAAACGCGATGAACAAAGAATGCAAGAGATCAAAGCTAGAACCAACACCTTGCCTTTGGGAAGTGCGGCTTTGGCAGGTACTTCTTATCCCTTAGATCGTAAATTGGTGGCGCAGTTATTGGGTATGGTGGACGAGGAGGGGGGGGAGCAGATTTGCCAGAATAGCTTGGATGCGGTCAGTGATAGAGATTTTATCATCGAATTTTGTGCCGCGGCCGGGTTATGTATGGTGCATATTAGTCGATTTTCTGAAGAGCTGGTTTTGTGGTTGAATCAAAACTTCGCCTTTATTCGGTTAGCTGATAAATATGTGACGGGAAGTTCTATAATGCCACAAAAGAAAAACCCCGATGTTCCAGAGCTCGCCCGTGGAAAAACCGGTCGAGTGGTAGGGCATTTAATGGCCATGTTCACCTTAATGAAAGCCCAGCCTCTGGCTTATAACAAAGACAACCAAGAAGACAAAGAAGCCTTGTTTGATACGGTCGATACCTTAACGACTACTTTGTCTATATTTGGGAATTTGGTAAAGGACGGGGTCAGCGTCAATGCCCACAATATGTTAGAGGCTTTGCGCCAAGGTTACCCTACAGCCACGGATTTGGCAGATTATTTAGTGCGAAAGGGGATACCCTTCAAAGACGCTCACGAATCTGTCGCCAAAGTCGTAAAACTAGCCTTAGAAAAGGGTTGTGGGCTAGAGCAATTGGCGTTGCCAGAGTTGCAAGCCATCGATGGCAATATAGGCTCGGATGTAGATGAAGTTTTAGACCTCGTATCAGCCCTCAAGCGGCGAAACTCTTTAGGTGGTACTGCCCCGGAGCAAGTAAAACGACAAATCGAGGAGCATTTGTTTCGATTGCTCGCATGAGGCTTTTGAGCAACCGGCTAAAAATGGCGAAAATGGCGATTTACGGCGTTGCCTGTGTTCTTCGCTCCCTCGGCGCCTTGTAACTCAAAGACTGTTGCACCATCGGCTACGCCGCGGTTACACTGTCAAATTACTGCGTTATGCGGTACTCACCAGCGAATGATCACCC